>NZ_NKHQ01000003.1:144395-182947 GCF_014467265.1 Xenorhabdus sp. TS4
TTATCCTCTACCCAACAAAACACCCAAATGATAAAATCTTGTTGTGACATAGCCTTTTGTTCCTTTATTTCTCTTTGTTTGTCAACTTAAAGTTATAAAGGAGCGGCTATGTCATTTCAACTCACCATAAAAGTCGAGCATCGCGTTAATTTTCTATTTTCTTTTAATTAAATGTTAATAGTGGTCAGGGCATATTACTTATGCCCTGATTTCATTTAAAAATAGATTTTATCACCTAAATAACAAAAATTTATCACACATCACACCATAAAATACCCGAAAAAACAGAACATTATTTTAAATAGCACAAAGTGTGAACAACATTCAATATTATTCGCTTTTTAACCATACATAAATGAAATTGTTTATTTATAGTGCGATGTGGGTCGCGAAACAGAAACATTATGGTTTCAAAAAAGTAACATTTTGAATTATTTTTTTACAGTGCACAAACAAAACAACCCAAAAAATCGTTTCAACAGTCTTATTTATGTAGAAACATGCAGAAACACAATTATCTGTAAGAAAATCCAATTTCACAAAAAATAGCCAGATAAAGGAGCTGTATATGCGTAAGTTGATGTTAACCATGATGTTGCTTAGCACAGTTGGAGCTGCCCATGCTGAGGAATTGACAGGAACACTGAAAAAAATCAAAGATAATGGCATTATCGTTGTTGGACACCGAGAATCTTCTGTTCCATTCTCTTACTACGATAATCGACAAAACGTCGTTGGTTATTCCCAAGATTATTCCAACCTAATCGTTGATACCGTCAAGAAAACGCTGGATATGCCTAATTTGCAAGTTAAGCTGATCCCGATTACCTCCCAGAACCGCATTCCCCTGCTACAAAACGGTACTTTCGATTTTGAATGTGGCTCTACTACCAACAACGTTGAACGACAGAAACAAGCGGCATTCTCCAATACCATTTTTTCCGTCGGTACTCGTCTGCTGACCAAAAAAGATTCAGGCATCAAAGAATTTGATGATCTGGCAGGAAAAAATGTCGTTGTCACTTCCGGTACAACTTCTGAAATCTTGTTAAATAAGCTCAATGATGAGAAGCAAATGAAAATGCGTATCATCAGTGCCAAAGACCACGGTGATTCATTCCGTACCCTGGAGTCAGGCCGTGCTGTCGCTTTTATGATGGACGATGCCTTGCTCGCCGGTGAACGCGCGAAAGCCAAAAAACCCGACCAATGGATCATTGTTGGCAAACCACAATCGGAAGAAGCATACGGTTGTATGCTGCGCAAAGATGATCTTCAATTCAAGAAATTGATTGATAACGTTATTGCCAAAACACAAACCTCCGGTGAAGCAGAAAAAATGTTTGATCGCTGGTTTAAAGAACCCATTCCACCTAAAAACCTGAATTTAAACTTCTCCATGTCAGATGAAATGAGAGCTTTGTTTAAATCACCAAACGATAACGCATTGAATTAACTAATCAAAATCCCGATTTGATTGGCAAGACGGGTATGAGGTAGTCGTTCCCTACCTCATTTTTTCCAGACTTAAATTCGATGAATGACAGCTAACCCCATATCAGGGAGTTCGATTATGTCCGCTAATTGGGATTGGGGCATCTTTTTACAAGCCGCCCCTTTTGGTAATACCACCTATCTGGGGTGGCTTATTTCTGGTTTTCAGGTGACGGTGGCACTTTCCGCCTGCGCCTGGATCATTGCATTCGTTGTCGGTTCATTGTTCGGTATTCTCCGTACAGTTCCGAATAAATTCCTTTCCGGGCTTGGAACCTGTTATGTGGAGTTATTTCGTAATGTTCCTCTTATTGTCCAATTTTTTACCTGGTATTTGGTAGTTCCTGAGTTTTTGCCCAAAAGCCTAAGCGATTGGTTTAAAATGGAGCTGGACCCCAATATTCAATTTTTTATCTCCTCAGTCATCTGCTTAGGGTTATTCACTGCTGCCCGTGTATGCGAGCAAATGCGCGCGGCAATCCAATCACTTCCAAGAGGGCAAAAAGCCGCCGGTCTGGCAATGGGTTTAACCTTGCCACAAACCTATCGTTACGTTCTGCTGCCAAACGCCTATCGGGTGATCATTCCCCCAATGACCTCGGAAATGCTCAATTTGGTGAAAAACTCAGCCATTGCTTCCACAATCGGTTTGGTCGATATGGCCGCCCAGGCTGGTAAATTACTGGATTATTCCGCACACGCCTATGAATCATTCACAGCGATCACATTGGCTTATGTGGGTATCAACCTGGTGATTATGCTTGCCATGAGCATACTGGAGAAAAAAGTACGTTTACCCGGCAATATGGGAGGGCGATAAGAAATGTATCAGTTTGACTGGAGTTCGATTGTACCAAGTTTGCCCTTTCTTCTGGATGGATTGTTGATAACGGCAAAAATTACCGTGACAGCCGTTATCATAGGCATTGTCTGGGGAACCATTCTGGCGATGATGCGCCTCTCATCCAGCAAGGCATTGAGCTGGTTTGCAGCCCTATATGTTAACCTTTTCCGCTCGGTTCCACTGGTGATGGTATTACTGTGGTTTTATCTGATTGTGCCTAACTTATTACAAAATATTCTAGGCATATCACCAAAAACCGATATCCGTTTAATTTCTGCAATGGTAGCTTTCTCGCTCTTTGAAGCAGCTTATTACTCCGAAATAATTCGAGCAGGTATCCAGAGCATTTCCCGCGGGCAATCTTCCGCTGCGCTGGCACTAGGTATGACTCAACTACAAAGCATGCGGCTGGTCATACTGCCACAAGCATTTCGGGCAATGATCCCATTGCTGCTAACACAAGGCATTGTATTATTCCAGGATACTTCTCTGGTATATGTATTGAGTCTGGCGGATTTTTTCCGTACAGCAACGAATATTGGTGAGCGCGATGGAACCCAGATTGAAATGGTTCTGTTTGCTGGCTTTGTTTATTTTGTGATTAGTTTTTCCGCTTCTATGCTGGTTAACTATTTGAAGAAAAGGACTGTTTGATGATTTCCCTGAAAAATGTATCCAAATGGTATGGCCAATTTCAGGTTCTTACTGACTGCTCAACTGAAGTCAAAAAAGGCGAAGTAGTCGTGGTCTGTGGGCCTTCTGGTTCCGGCAAATCCACACTGATAAAAACGGTCAATGGCCTTGAACCTGTCCAGCAAGGTGAAATTCGAGTAAATGATACAAAAGTCAATGACAAAAACACCAATCTGGCACAATTGCGCTCCAAGGTGGGAATGGTATTTCAGCACTTTGAACTTTTTCCTCACCTATCGATTATTGAAAACCTGACACTGGCTCAGGTTAAAGTGTTAAAGCGCGACAAGAAAAAAGCGACTGAAAAAGGCTTAAAACTGCTGGAGCGAGTTGGGTTAGCCAGCCATGCGGATAAATTCCCTGCACAACTCTCCGGTGGTCAACAACAACGTGTTGCCATTGCCCGAGCACTCTGCATGGATCCTATTGCTATGCTGTTTGATGAGCCTACTTCCGCTCTTGATCCTGAAATGATTAATGAAGTACTGGATGTCATGGTGGAATTGGCGAACGAGGGCATGACCATGATGGTGGTAACCCATGAAATGGGATTTGCCAAGAAAGTGGCACATCGCGTTATTTTTATGGATGAAGGTAAAATTGTCGAAGACAGTAAGAAAGAAGATTTCTTTGCCAACCCGAAATCAGAACGTGCTCGCGACTTTCTGGCGAAAATTCTGCACTGATTTTTCCTCATCGGCGGAAGGCAAAACTGCCGCCGATCTTAAATTTCCCCTAAAAATAAGTAATTTTCCGCATTCCTCCTTTAACAAGAGTTGTTGCCCCTATCCCTTATCAGCTATGCTATGGAATCTTTGATTTCATCAACAAACCAAACGCGCTAAAGGCGTAGCTTTATTACTCACCATAGGATTATCGGTGCCATGCAAGAACAATATCGTCCAGAAGACATAGAACAACAAGTCCAGCTTCATTGGCAAGAGAAGCAAACGTTCAAAGTGACAGAAGACAGCCGCAAAGAAAAATACTATTGCCTGTCCATGCTACCTTATCCTTCTGGCCGACTACATATGGGCCATGTCCGTAACTACACCATTGGTGATGTGATTTCCCGTTACCAGCGCATGCTGGGCAAAAACGTACTGCAACCCATCGGGTGGGATGCATTTGGCCTGCCAGCAGAAGGTGCTGCGGTCAAGAATAATACCTCCCCTGCCCCGTGGACTTATTCCAACATTGAGTACATGAAAAACCAGTTAAAAAAACTGGGTTTTGGCTATGATTGGGATCGTGAAGTCACCACCTGTACGCCAGAGTATTACCGCTGGGAACAGTGGTTTTTCACTCAATTGTACGAAAAGGGTCTGGTATACAAAAAAACCTCCGCAGTTAACTGGTGCCCGCATGACCTAACTGTTCTCGCTAATGAACAGGTTATTGATGGCTGCTGCTGGCGTTGTGACACCCAGGTTGAGCGTAAAGAGATCCCACAATGGTTTATCAAGATCACCGATTATGCAGAAGAGCTGCTAAACGATCTGGATAAACTGGAAGATTGGCCAGAACAGGTCAAAACTATGCAGCGCAACTGGATTGGCCGTTCTGAAGGTGTCGAAATCACGTTCAATGTTGCTGACAGCCAAGAAAAACTCACCGTTTATACCACACGCCCGGATACATTCATGGGAGCAACCTATGTCGCTGTGGCGGCTGGTCATCCTCTGGCAAAACAGGCTGCGGAAAATAATCCTGAACTAGAGAAATTCATCGACGAATGCCGTAATACCAAAGTTGCCGAAGCTGATATGGCAACAATGGAGAAAAAAGGTATGCCAACAGGCATGTTTGTCATTCATCCATTGACCAACGAAAAACTCGCCATCTGGGTTGCCAATTTTGTCCTGATGGAATACGGCACAGGTGCGGTTATGGCTGTTCCAGGACACGATCAACGTGACTGGGAATTTGCCACTAAGTACAACCTGCCAATAAAAGCCGTTATTCTTGACAACGATGGTAATGTACCAAACGTTGAGGAAGCGGCTGTTACTGACAAAAATTCACTGGTCAATTCCGGCGAATTCAGTGGCCTGAACCATGAAGAAGGCTTCAATGCTATCGCAGACAAACTGGTTGCAATGGGTGTCGGACAACGTAAGGTCAATTACCGCCTGCGCGACTGGGGTGTTTCTCGTCAACGTTATTGGGGTGCTCCAATACCAATGGCAACACTCGAAGATGGCACGGTTGTTCCTGTTCCGGAAGATCAATTGCCGGTAATTTTGCCAGAAGATGTCGTGATGGATGGGATCACCAGCCCAATCAAAGCTGATCCTGAATGGGCAAAAACAACCATCAATGGTCAGCCAGCACGGCTTGAAACCGATACCTTTGATACCTTTATGGAATCCTCATGGTATTACGCACGCTATACCTGCCCAGATTATGATAAAGGTATGTTGGACCCGACTGCAGCCAACTATTGGTTGCCAGTGGATCAATACATCGGTGGTATTGAACACGCTATCATGCACCTGATGTACTTCCGCTTCTTCCACAAATTGATGCGCGATTCTGGTATGGTCAACTCTGATGAACCTGCCAAGCGCCTGCTATGCCAAGGCATGGTTCTGGCTGATGCCTTCTACTACACTGGCAACAGCGGCGAGAAAATCTGGGTATCTCCGGCTGATGCCATTGTTGAGCGCGACGAGAAAGGCCGTATTGTAAAAGCAACGGATAAAGATGGTCATGAACTGGTTTATACCGGCATGAGCAAAATGTCGAAATCCAAAAACAACGGTATCGATCCACAAGTTATGGTCGATAAATACGGTGCCGATACTGTTCGTCTGTTCATGATGTTCGCTGCACCACCAGAACTGACTCTGGAATGGCAAGAATCTGGCGTTGAAGGGGCTAACCGCTTCCTGAAACGTGTTTGGCGTCTGGTTCATGAACACAGCAATAAAGGAGCCACCCAGCCACTGCATGTCAGCAACCTGACTACAGAACAAAAAGATCTGCGCCGTGATTTACACAAAACCATCGCGAAAGTCACTGACGATATTGGTCGCCGTCAAGCGTTCAACACCGCCATTGCGGCCATTATGGAGCTAATGAATAAACTGACTCGCGCGCCACAGGAAACAGAGCAAGATCGTGCTCTGATGCAAGAAGCAGTAACTGCGATTGTACGTATGCTTTCACCTATTACACCACACGCTTGCTTCGTCATGTGGAAAGCGCTTGGTAATGAAGATGACATTGACACTGCCGCATGGCCACAAGCTGATGAGCAGGCAATGGTAGACGATACTAAACTGGTAATTATCCAAATTAACGGTAAGGTTCGTGGCCGCATTACGGTACCGGCAGATGCAACAAAAGAGTATGTCCAAGAGATGGCAATGCAAGAATACGGTGTGAAGAAATATCTTGAAGGCGTCAGTATCCGCAAAGTCATCTATGTTCCAGGTAAGTTACTGAATCTGGTTGTAGGCTGATAACAGGAGACCCTATTTGTGGTAGAAAATAATCTACGACGTCATATTTACACCTTGTTGTTCGGGTTAGCGGTGCTAGTCACCGCTGGCTGCGGTTTCCATATTCAGGGCACAACACAGGTACCAAAAGAACTGCAAACATTGCAATTAAGTTCTGGTGACCCTTATGGGCCTCTGGCACGGGCAGTACGCCAGCAACTTCGGCTGAACGATGTCAAAATTATTGAAAATGGTGATGCTTCAGTACCTATCCTGAAACTGGTTGGCTCTAATGAAAACAAAGAGACAGTTTCTATCTTTCAGGATGGTAAAGCGGCTGAACGCCTGTTGGTATTGAATGTTGATGCACAAGTTCTGATGCCGGATGGTAGCATCTATCCATTGCAGGCGAAGGTTGATCGTTCATTTTTCGATAACCCTTTGGAAGCACTGGCAAAGGATGCAGAAGATGAACTGGTTAAGCAGGAAATGCGCGAACAGGCTGCCCGCCAGCTTATGCGCCAATTGCTGACCGTCCATAGTGCAGAACTCCTCAAAGCCGAGGCAACCCAAAAAGCTGCGGCTACACAGAAATAATGATCCGACTGTATCCTGAACAACTGCTTTCGCAGCTCAATGAAGAGCTGCGAGGCAGCTACCTGTTGTGGGGCAATGAGCCATTATTATTACAGGAAAGTCAAGACAGCATCCGCAAGGTGGCTGAACAACATGGCTTTATGGAGCATTTCACCTTTACATTGGATAACCATACCGATTGGGATGAAATCTTCAGTCTGTGTCAGTCACTTAGCTTGTTTGCCAGTCGCCAGTCTCTCAACCTGCTGCTGCCAGAAAATGGCCCAAATGCCGCAATAGCAGAGCGGCTGACCAAACTGTCAGGGTTGCTACATTCAGATATTTTGCTGATATTGCGTGGACACAAGCTTACCAAAGCACAAGAAAATAGCCCGTGGTTCAAAGCGATTGGGCAAAATGGGGTATATGTCAGTTGCTTGACACCTGAGCAAAATCGTCTGCCACAATGGGTGGCACAACGTGCCAAAAACATGGGGCTATTACTGGAAAATGAAGCCAATCAATTACTCTGCTATTGCTATGAAGGAAATCTATTGGCAATGGCCCAGGCCCTGGAACGCCTTTCCCTGCTCTATCCTGATAATAGATTGACACTTCCTCGCGTAGAAGAAGCTGTCAACGATGCGGCTCACTTTTCTCCCTATCATTGGGTTGATGCTTTGTTGGCAGGAAAAATAAAGCGGGCATGGCATATATTGAAACAACTTCGGCAAGAAGATACCGAGACGATTATTTTACTCCGTACCATACAGCGGGAGCTAATGCTGTTGCTGGTACTTAAGCGTCAATATACGACCGTCCCTTTGAAAACTTTGTTTGATCAACACAAGATTTGGCAAAATCGCAGAACATTGCTGTCAACCGCACTACAGCGCCTGTCACAGCGAGAACTGCAATCTGCCATACATTTGTTGACCCAGATGGAACTGCGCGTCAAACAGGATTATAGCCAATCCATTTGGGCTGACCTGGAAACGCTTTCCATGTTGTTATGCGGAAAACCATTACCAGAGAGCTTCCTGAATGCTTGAATCTATCGATCCAATCAATATCGATCAAGATATTGATTCAACAAATATTGCCCCAATCAATGCCATTGATTCTACAACCAATGGGAATACTCCTGTTATTCAGGCTTTATTCGGTGGTACATTCGATCCTATTCATTATGGTCATTTGCGTCCTGTGGAAGCATTGGCTCAATTAGTAGGACTCAAGCAAGTAATCTTATTACCGAATCATGTCCCCCCGCACCGTCCTCAACCGGAGGCAACCACCCAGCAACGACTGGAAATGGTTCGTCTGGCGGTGCGGGATAACCCTCTGTTTACCGTGGATACCCGTGAGCTAGAGCGACAAGCTCCCTCTTACACAGTAGAAACACTGAAATCCTTTCGCCAGGAAATCGGCGAGCAACATCCATTGGCATTCATCATTGGTCAGGATTCATTACAAACCATTCATACCTGGTATAAATGGGAAGAATTGCTCGACATTTGTCATCTGTTAGTCTGCTCCCGTCCGGGTTATCAAAGTCAACTTTCGGCTCCAGGAATGCAATCATGGTTTGAAAAGTACCAAATTGATTCTCCACTCTCTCTGAGCCAAAAACCACACGGTTATATTTACCTGGCAGCCACTCCGTTGTTAAACATTTCAGCAACAGATATTCGCCAGCGTCACCTACAAGGGATAAGCTGTGATGACTTGCTTCCCCCATCGATACAAAATTATATCGATTCACAGGGGCTATATAAGAAATAACGAAACTATGCGGTGATTTGCAGCCAACTCGCTTACTTTTATAGAGATTGGCATGCTATTATTCTGCGTTACCCAACCAATTTTATGAAATAAAGGTGATCCTTTTGCAAGGCACAGAACTACAACAATTTGTTATTGATAAACTTGAAGATTCCAAAGCACAAGATATTGTTTCTATAGACGTTCGTGGAAAATCCAGCATTACTGACTGCATGGTTATCTGCACAGGAACATCAAATCGCCATCTGATGTCTGTGGCAGATAATCTGGTGGATGACTGTCGCCAAGCCGGCATTATGCCTTTAGGTGTTGAAGGGCAAGGCATTTCAGACTGGATAGTCGTCGATCTCGGCGAAATCATGGTCCATGTAATGCAAGAAGACAGCCGCCGTATGTACGAACTGGAAAAACTCTGGAGCTGAGTTTGAAGTTACAACTGGTTGCTGTAGGAACAAAAATGCCGGACTGGGTACAGACCGGCTTTATGGATTATTTGAATCGTTTTCCCAAGGATATGCCTTTTGAGCTTATTGAAATTCCAGCGGGAAAACGAGGCAAAAATGCTGACATCAAGCGCATTCTGGAAAAAGAAGGTGAACAGATGCTGGCTGCCGTTGGTAAAGGTAATCGTATTGTGACTCTGGATATTCCTGGCTCTCGTTGGGATACCCCACAATTGGCACAACAGCTTGAACGCTGGAAGCTGGATGGCAGAAATGTCAGCCTGTTAATTGGAGGCCCTGAAGGTTTGGCCCCTGCCTGCAAAGCAGCCGCGGAACAAAGCTGGTCACTTTCTCCTTTAACCATGCCGCATCCTCTTGTACGAGTTCTGGTTGCGGAGAGTCTTTATCGGGCGTGGAGCATCACTACTAACCACCCTTATCATCGGGAATAAATTGGGTAACCTGACACCGTGAATTCTGGCAATGGGATGAAGAATCAACGAACCCCTTTTCGCGATCATTCGGCTGAATCGGCCTTATTCATACGCCGCGCATTCGTGGCGTTTATGGGCATTATTATTTTAACAGGCATCCTATTTGCCAATCTTTATCATCTCCAGATTACACGCCACGAAGATTACCAGACCCGATCGAATGGAAATCGTATTAAGCTTGTTCCCATAGCCCCGAGCAGGGGCATCATTTATGACCGTAATGGCACACCGCTGGCAGCTAACCGAACTATTTATCAGTTAGAAATCGTGCCACAAAAAGTCACTGACCTTGATAAGACATTAAATGAACTGCGCTCCGTCGTTGGACTGACTGATGAAGATATTGAAACCTTCAAAAAAGAGCGTCAACGCGCACGCCGTTTTACCTCTATTCCTCTAAAAACATCATTAACCCCAGTTCAGGTTGCTCGGTTCTCCGTCAATCAATATCGCTTTACGGGATTAGAAATCAAGGGCTACCAACGTCGCTATTACCCTTACGGCTCCGCTCTCACCCATGTGATCGGCTATGTTGCCAAAATCAACGACAAGGATGTAGAACGACTAGAAAAAGAAGGTATTCTTGCAGACTACGCAGCTACCCACGATATCGGAAAACTGGGTATTGAACGTTATTACGAATCTATCCTGCATGGCAAACCGGGTTATGAAGAAGTCGAAGTCAACAACCGCGGTAAAGTGATCCGCCAGCTACATGAACAACCACCACAAGCTGGCAAAGATATTTACCTGTCAATCGACTTAGAGTTACAAACCTATATTGAAGAGATACTGACGACCAGCCGCGCAGGTGTTGTTGTTACCGATCCGCGTA
Source organism: Xenorhabdus sp. TS4 (assembly GCF_014467265.1). Taxonomy (NCBI): domain Bacteria; kingdom Pseudomonadati; phylum Pseudomonadota; class Gammaproteobacteria; order Enterobacterales; family Morganellaceae; genus Xenorhabdus; species Xenorhabdus sp. TS4. The sequence continues at coordinate 155,006 of NZ_NKHQ01000003.1, forward strand.
CAGGGGAGGTTTTAGCTATGGTATCCAATCCAAGCTATGATCCGAATCTGTTTGTCGATGGTATTTCGAGTCAGGACTATAAATCTCTGCTCAATGACCCCAATCGCCCCTTAATTAACCGTGCCACACAAGGTGCTTACCCACCAGCATCAACAGTGAAACCTTTTATTGCCGTTGCAGCCCTCAGTAGTGATGTCATCACCAAGAATACAACAATCAATGATCCTGGTTGGTGGCAACTGCCAGGCTCAGAAAAACGTTACCGTGATTGGAAACGCTGGGGACATGGCAAACTGAATGTGCATAAATCGATTGTTGAATCAGCGGATACTTTTTTCTATCAAGTCGCCTATGATATGGGTATCGATAAACTGTCTGAATGGATGACAAAATTCGGCTATGGTCAATTTACTGGTATCGATCTGAAAGAAGAAAATCCCGGCAATATGCCTACCCGTGAATGGAAACTCAAGCGCTATAAAAAACCGTGGTATCAAGGCGATACGATTTCCGTTGGTATCGGTCAAGGATACTGGACTGCAACGCCTATGCAGATGGTAAAAGCCTTAATGATCTTGATTAACGATGGAGTAGTGAAAACACCCCATTTCTTGATGAATACTCGTGTCAATGGCGAAATGCAACCTTACCAGTCGCCAACCAGCGAACCTATTGGGGATATTCATTCTGGGTATTGGGAAATTGCTAAAGATGGCATGTATGGTGTTGCCAATGCCCCAAATGGTACAGCGCGCAGAGCCTTTGCCGGTACGCCATATAAAGCGGCCGTTAAATCAGGTACTGCTCAGGTTTTCAGTTATGAAACCTACAATGCGAGTAAACTTGCTGAACATCTACGTGACCATAAACTGATGATTGCCTTTGCGCCCTATGACAACCCGACGGTTGCCGTTTCCATCATTCTTGAAAATGGTGGCTCTGGGCCGCCTGTTGGCACTATTGTTCGTCAAATTCTGGATCATATTTTACTCAGGGATAACAAAAACACCTCTCCTGCCAGCTCCTCTGCGGAGACAGGAGTAAATCAAGCGACCCAGAACAGAAACTAATTAATTGAGTAACACCATGACAGACTCATCAAACAAGGTTCCTTTCTGGACCCGATTACATATAGATATTCCATTACTGCTATGCGTTCTGGCATTACTGGTCTACAGCCTTTTCATTATGTGGAGCGCCAGTGGGCAAGACATTGATATGATGGAGCGAAAGATAGGGCAGGTCATCATGGGTCTTATAATGATGCTTGTCTTGGCTCAGGTTCCTCCACGTATGTACGAAAATTGGGCACCTTATCTCTATATTGTCTGTGTTGTTCTACTTATCTTCGTTGATGTTTTTGGACAGATTAGTAAAGGAGCGCAGCGCTGGTTGGATCTGGGCATTGTACGTTTCCAGCCGTCAGAAATTGCCAAAATCGCTGTACCTTTGATGGTGGCTCGCTTTATGAATCGAGATCTCTGTCCACCTTCGCTGAAAAATACGGGCATTGCGCTGGTTTTGATCTTTGTTCCTACTCTACTGGTAGCAGCACAACCCGATTTAGGCACATCTATTCTGATTGCCGCTTCTGGGATATTCATCCTATTTCTAGCAGGAATGAATTGGAAACTCATTGGCATTGCCGTTTTACTGCTTGCCTGTTTCATCCCAATTTTGTGGTTCTTCCTGATGCATGATTACCAACGCGCCCGCGTTATGATGCTATTAGATCCAGAAAGTGATCCATTGGGCAAAGGCTACCATATCATTCAGTCCAAAATTGCTATTGGCTCAGGGGGAATGTTTGGAAAAGGCTGGTTGCAAGGCACTCAATCGCAGTTGGAATTCCTGCCAGAGCGACATACCGACTTTATTTTCGCTGTTCTGTCGGAAGAGCTGGGGTTAATTGGCGTCCTAGTTTTGCTCGTACTCTACTTGCTGGTTATTATGCGTGGATTGTTTATTGCAACCAAGGCGCAGAATACTTTTGGCCGAGTCATGGTCGGAGGGTTGGTACTGATTTTCTTTGTCTATGTTTTTGTCAATATCGGCATGGTAAGCGGTATCCTGCCGGTAGTCGGTGTTCCTCTACCGTTGATTAGTTATGGGGGATCAGCATTAATTGTCCTAATGGCGGGGGTCGGCATTATCATGTCGATACACACGCATCGTAAATTATTGTCCAAAAGCTTATGAGGAAGAAGTTTCATGCGTCAACAGTGGCTTATACTTAGCATCGTAGCTGTATTGATATCAGGTTGTACCACAACAGGTAGCGATCGGACAACTTCTCTTCCCCCAGTTCCAACTCGTGATGTTTTGGGGGCGGAGCCTCAATATGAGCCTTACCATCCAAGTGCCAACCGTGATTATCAGCGGGATGGGCAAACCTATCACATAGTGCAAGATCCTGCTCACTTTACCCAGACAGGCTATGCCAGTTGGTTCGGTGAAGAAACCAATGGAAAACTGACAGCAATTGGTGAACGAGCAAGTCCCTATGCTTTAACGGCAGCGCACCCGACACTGCCTATTCCAAGTTATGTTCGTATCACCAATTTAAGCAATGGACGCATGATGATTGTTAGAGTCAATGATCGAGGCCCTTACAATAAGCCGGGAAAAATCATTGAATTATCTCATGCAGCAGCAGAACGGCTCAATTTGATGCCACAAAGCAAAGTGAAATTGGATGGTATTCTCATTTCACCTGATGGCTCACTTTCCGGTTTGGGAACAGAAGGATCAACGATTGTTAAACAGAGCTTTGCTTTACCTGAAATACCTAATCTTAGTTCTCAATCACCAACGCCTCCTGCTGTAACAAGCAGTTCTACTGACGAAAATACAGAGAAGCAACCACAACCAGCAGCTGAACAAACCACTACAACACCTGCACCTGAATCAACAAACGGTTACATGGTGCAAGTAGGTGCAATCAGTGCTGAACAAAAAGCCAAAGAATGGCAACAGTCATTGAGCCAGCGCTTTAACGTTCAAGGGCGCATTTCCCAATTTGGTAGCGTCTATCGCGTTCAGCTAGGACCATTCAATAACCGCCAGCAAGCTATGGAATTGCAAAAGAAATTGACAGATCAGATGCAGCAATCTTCGTTTATTGTTGCTCCCTGATTCATGCAACACAATCACGATAACGCGATAAATAGCATCACCGCCTGCTGATATTTTCCTGTCAGCAGGCAGATAAAATCTGCTGCACCCGGTTTTGTTTAATGTCAGCTTTTTTTTCATTTGTTATTATATCATTTATTATCAATCCTTCTCTCACGGATGTTATCTAATCAATCATGAAATACATAGTTACTTCCCGTTTTATTAAAAGAGCCACGTTAGGCATTGTTCTGGCTGCCAGCGTTTCCGCATCTGCCTACGCGGATGATAATTTCAAAACCATGATCCCCGGTGTACCAGAACTGGATTCAGAAGCCTATATTCTGATTGATTACAACTCAGGAAAGGTATTAGCCGAAAAGAATGCAGATATCCGCCGCGATCCCGCAAGTCTGACCAAAATGATGACCAGCTACGTCATTGGCCAGGCCATCAAATCAGGAAAAATCAAAACGGAAGATATCGTTACTGTAGGTAAAGATGCCTGGGCAACGGGTAATCCGGTATTTAAAGGCTCATCTTTGATGTTTTTAAAACCCGGTGACCAAGTTTCTGTCGCTATGCTTTCCCGCGGTATCAACTTGCAATCTGGCAATGATGCCTGTGTTGCTATGGCAGACTATGTGGCAGGCAGCCAAGATGCGTTCGTCAGTTTGATGAATCAGTATGTGCAAAGTTTGGGACTGAAAAATACCCATTTTCAAACCGTTCATGGCTTGGATGCCAATGGTCAATACAGCTCTGCCCATGATATGGCTTTGATTGGCCAGGCACTAATCCGCGATGTTCCGGATGAATACGCTATCTACAAAGAAAAAGACTTTACTTACAACAATATTCATCAGCCTAATCGTAATGGCTTGCTATGGGATCAGAGCCTGAATGTCGACGGCATTAAAACAGGCCATACCAGCGGCGCAGGATATAACCTTGTTGCTTCTGCTACCGAAGGCAATATGCGCCTGATTTCTGCGGTGATGGGCAGCCCAACCTCCAAAGGACGTGAAACCGACAGCAAAAAGTTACTGACCTGGGGCTTCCGTTTCTTCGAAACGGTTTCACCACTGCAAGTTGGTAAAGAATTTGCGTCAGAGCCAATTTGGTTTGGTGACACTGATAAAGTCCAACTGGGCGTTGACAAAAATGTTTACCTGACTATTCCCCGTGGCCGTTTGAAAGACCTGAAAGCCAGCTATGTATTGAACAATACCGAATTACATGCACCACTTGCTAAAAATCAAGTTGTTGGAACTATCAACTTCCAGCTTGATGGTAAAACCATTGAACAACGCCCATTGGTTGTGATGCAGGAAGTAAAAGAAGGTGGTTTCTTCAGCCGCCTGATCGACTATATTCGACTGATGTTTCATCACTGGTTCGGCTGATCTCTTGAAAGCCAGATATTGAGCCTATATTAAATTAGATATCGTTAAAAAAATTATCACGCCACGGCAAATCAACCATTATGCCGTGGCAAATATTTTAGGAGCGCCCATGAAAACGAAATTAAATGAACTACTTGAGTTCCCCTGCTCATTCACCTACAAGGTGATGGGTTTGGCTCAACCTGAGCTGGTGGATCATGTTATTGAAGTGGTTCAACGCCATGCCCCGGGCGATTACTCTCCAGTTGTGAAACCCAGCAGCCAGGGTAACTACCATTCCGTATCCATTACCATCAATGCGACACATATTGAGCAAGTTGAAACGCTGTATGAAGAGTTAGGTAAGCTGGAGTTGGTTCGCGTTGTGCTGTAATGGTGCAATCACAATTTACTGAAATATAATTCGCTGAAACACAATGCGCTGATTTATACGTCAGCGCATTGCCAATAAAAAAACATTTAGTCAGATTCAGGCATGGTTATCTCTTGGAGACTTAGCCCAATACGCCATAAAATTAATTAATGTTCGATCTAAATGACGCTCTTGGAGCAAATAACGGCGTAGATTCTTTACAGCAGATGATTCTGCTGCAACCCAAGCATAAAAACAGTTAGCCTGATTTTCATTTTCAGCCCTTTCCCATAATGTGCCGTCTGGTGAAACAGTTTCAGTCAGGGACTGCACTTCAGTAAGTGCTGACGCCGGCAAAATAACATGCTCACGTACTGCCTCCAGCAGGCGCTCACCATATCCATACCCAACTTTAACCTCACGAGGCAACCAAAATACATTGGCGAATTTAAATTTCTCTATATTAATGCAATCCCCTTGCTTGGGAACTTCAAAAAATGCCTGTACATCAGGAGGATTCTCATTTAATGATAATTCCTCAAGGATACCCAATGCCGCGGGTAAAGCCGTCTCATCAGCAATCAGCAACACCTGACGGACCTGTGCTGGCGGCTTCCACTCGCAGCCATCAGCCCCATTTATTGAGCCAGCATTGGAATCAACTTTCGGGGCGACAATCTGTAAAGGAGCGCCTGGATTAGCCTGCTTCAACCAATTGGATACCGGCGTATTTTTACCATGTAAGACAAACTCTACATCCATCTCATTGTCTTCGATGCGTAGCGCCCTTAATGTGTATGTTCTCATTACAGGACGTTCTTCTTTAGGGATAGACATGTAGTTACTGTACCAGTCTTTTCCCTCTTTTATTTGCAGTGAAGGATTGCTTGCTTGAGGAAATAATAGCTTAATACGTTGATCGGGCGCATGCTGCCGCATTTTATGCACTTCAGAACCTTCGAAAACACAACGCAAAATAGAGGGTGATACCGTGATACGTTCTTTCAAGAACAAGTTAAAAATAGAGTAAGTTGAAGACATAATATTATATTAACAAACAGGTTTGTTATTCTCTTGATTGATAAAATATTATACAACCTAGATCAGATGGTAATTCAAATCAATATAATAATGATAATTGTTTCTATTAAAATCGATAAGGATGCCCCGAAACGACCGTCAATATTTTTAATATCAGCAGTCCAAAAAATGATAAATGGGAAAAATTGTCACTCAAAAACGCCAAAACGCTTTTGAACATAAAATCAGTATTGGGTAAATTTCCAACCGTCCCAATAACATAGCCGCACACATCATCCATTTCGCTATAGGGTCAAGATTGCCGAAGCCTTGCACCGTCGCGCCATATCCTATCCCCATGTTATTAATACAAGCAGCAACAGTGGCAAATGAAGTCATCAAATCATAACCGAGCAAGTTCAATGCCCAAATAAAGAAACAACTAAAAAAAACATAGAGGAAGAAGAACCCCCAGACAGAGCGCAGTACTCTTTCCTGAACCACAGATTTTCCGATTTTAATCGTCGAGATGGCATTTGGATGAATGAGCTGATTAATCTCACTCACACTCTGTTTTGCCAGGATCATAAAACGGAGGGCTTTAATGCCTCCACACGTTGAGCCTACGCAGCCACCAAAAAAACTCACTGCCAGCAACAGCAAGATCGTATGGGGAGGCCATTGAGCGTAATCAGAAGTCGCCAAACCATTATCCGTCATCATAGAACTGGTCATGAAAAAACCGTGAACAAAGGCTTCTGTCACACCATACATGCCTGAACGGTATAATTCTAACCAGATAATGACAACTATCGCCGCCAGTACCAGTAAGAAAAATTGCAGTTCAGCATTTTTTAGCAGCGGCTTTAAACTCCTGCGCGTCAGAGCAACAAAATAGAGCGTAAAGTTGACTGCTGACAGAACTGAAAAAATGCCTCCCACCATTTCAATGGCTGCGCTGTCGTAATAGCCAAGACTCTCATTGCGGGTAGAAAATCCGCCCAAAGAAACCGTTGAGATCCCATGACAGATAGCATCAAACCACGACATTCCTGCGACCCAAAAACTGGCCGAACAAAGTCCGCCCAGCAATAAATATACTACCCACAAACTTTTAGCACTGTCCGCAAGCCGTGGAGTCAACCGTTCTTCTTTGAAAGGACAAGGCATTTCTGATTGATATAATTTGGCACCACCAATCCCCAGTAAAGGCAAGATGGCAACGGCCAGGACGATGACACCCAAGCCACCAATAAAATTAAGCTGAGCGCGATAATAGAGCACGGACTTTGGCAGGGCTGAGACATCATTCAATACCGTGGCTCCGGTGGTTGTAATGCCAGATATCCCTTCAAACATTGCATCCACCAGATTAATATTTAAACTTTTGTCGAGCACAAAAGGCAAGGCACTGAGCAATGAGAACAACAACCAAAAAAGCACAATGATAAGAAATCCATCTTGCGTACTGGGCTGCGCCTTGATTTTACGGGTAAAATACCAGCCTATTCCACCTGTAACTAAGCCAATGACAAATGTCTCAAAAAAAGCAAAAACACTTTTTTCTTTATAAAACAGAGCCACAAAAGTAGGCAGCAACATAGAGAGGCTGTAAAGGAGCACCAAAAAACTACAAAGATGCCCAACAATCAGAAATTGGTTTTTTTTGACCATCTGCTAGCTCAAACAGGAGATTAAAGGGAAAATCGTCAAAATATATAACCATGATAATATAAAATAAAAATATATTCGTCTAATTAACAATATTATTGTATTAAGGCATTCTCAAACTGGTGGGAATCATCTTACAGCGTTATACTGACGGGCACTTTTTGTTAATGAATGATGAAATTTCCATTGCAACATAACACCGTTATTTTACGCCAGTTAGGCATTCAGCCCTACGAACCGGTTTCTGATGCCATGCACCAGTTCACCGAGCAACGTACAGCGGAAACACCTGATGAAATCTGGCTTGTCCAACACGAAAAAGTATTTACGCAAGGTCAGGCTGGCAAAGCTGAGCATATACTTGCACCGGGTGATATCCCTGTTGTCCAGTCAGATAGAGGGGGACAGATCACTTATCATGGTCCCGGACAGCAGGTCATGTATGTTTTGATTGACTTGAAACGGTCAAAAATTGGGGTGCGTCAATTGGTCACTTCAATCGAAAATACCGTAATCGCAACGCTGGCACATTTTGGCGTGGAATCATGTGCTCGCCCAGATGCCCCCGGAGTTTATGTCGCAGGTAACAAAATATGTTCCCTTGGGTTGCGTATCCGAAAAGGATGCTCTTTCCACGGTTTGGCACTAAATATTGCAATGGACTTACAACCATTTTTACGCATAAACCCTTGTGGTTATGCAGGAATGCAAATGATCCAACTCAGTGATTTCGTCACCGGAGTGACCATTGAAGATGTACAACCCATTCTGGTGGAAAAATTCTGTCAGATCTTGGGATTCCAACTCATCGACGAAAGATGATATAATTTTTTAACATTTTTCAAAAAAATTTGAATGGATTTATTTGCCTCGATATTTTTCTCATAACCATCAGGCAATAAATCAAAATCTGAAGAATATAACTGGAAGCAGCACGATTATGAGTAAACCAATTCAGATGGAACGTGGTGTCAAATACCGCGACGCAGACAAGATGGCTTTGATCCCTGTGAAAACAATTGCCACAGAACGTGAAGCACTCTTGCGTAAACCTGAGTGGATGAAAATCAAACTTCCTGCGGATTCCAGCCGCATTCAGGGTATCAAAGCGGCAATGCGCAAAAATGGGTTGCATTCTGTCTGTGAAGAAGCCTCCTGCCCTAACCTTGCTGAGTGTTTTAACCACGGAACCGCCACTTTTATGATCCTTGGCGCCATCTGTACTCGTCGCTGTCCATTCTGTGACGTAGCTCATGGTCGTCCAAATGCACCTGATGCAAATGAACCTATCAAGCTTGCGCAGACTATCCAGGATATGGGGCTGCGTTATGTCGTTATTACATCTGTTGACCGTGACGATCTGCGCGATGGTGGTGCACAACATTTTGCTGACTGTATTACGGCTATTCGTGAAAAAAGCCCATCAATTAGGATTGAAACTTTAGTACCGGACTTTCGCGGCCGTATGGATCGTGCGCTGGAAATTCTGACTGCAACTCCCCCTGATGTGTTCAACCACAATTTGGAAAACGTGCCACGGGTTTATCGTCAGGTTCGTCCCGGTGCTAACTATGACTGGTCATTAAAATTGCTGGAAAAATTCAAAGAAGCACATCCAGATATCCCAACTAAATCAGGCTTAATGGTGGGATTAGGCGAAACCAACGAAGAAATTTTAGAAGTCATGCGTGATTTGCGTAGCCACGGTGTCACCATGCTGACATTAGGGCAATATTTACAACCAAGCCGCCATCACCTGCCAGTACAGCGTTATGTCAGCCCCGCTGAATTCGATGAAATGAAAGAAGCCGCGTTAGAAATGGGCTTTACCCATGCTGCCTGTGGTCCGTTTGTTCGCTCTTCGTACCATGCTGACTTGCAGGCCAAAGGCATAGAAGTCAAATAATCTGTTGCCACCATCATGATGAATATTATATTTGCTGTATTTATTGGTGGTGGCCTGGGTAGTGTATTACGCTGGCTCATCAGCCTCCGTTTGAACACTCCTTCTTCCTCGATTGCCGTTGGTACGCTGACGGCTAATTGTGTTGGCGCATTTATCATTGGATTGGGTTTGGCCTATTTTAACAAAGCTACACATCTCGATCCGGTTTGGAAGTTCATGCTAACGACAGGGTTTTGCGGTGGGCTAACGACCTTTTCCACCTTTTCTGCTGAAGTGATTTATCTATTGCAAGCAGGAAAAATAGGTTGGGCACTGTTTAGCATTTTGGTGAATGTGATCGGTTCATTGTTGATGACAGTATTAGCTTTTGCAGTGATGAACAAACTGTAAGGATCTTATAACTATCTAAAAAATGATAAGATAAAAAAACCCGTTAGCAAAACGGGTTTTCAGAATACGGGATTCGAAATTAGATTGCGACAACGTTTGCAGCAGATGGACCTTTCGCACCCTCAGTAATTTCAAACTCTACTTTTTGGCCTTCAGCCAGAGTTTTGAATCCGCTAGACTGAATGGCGGAAAAGTGTACAAAAACATCTTTACTACCATCTTCTGGAGTGATAAAACCAAATCCTTTGGATTCATTAAACCACTTAACGTTACCTTTAATTTTTGACATTAAAACTTACCTTTAATAAAAAAGACACGAACTCTGTGTCACGTACAGTACAGCAAATAATATAGTCCACTGTCTGCAACATAGATCACGAAACATATAACCGAATGTAAAAAAACACACTTTTTGTTTAATTACATTGATTGATTTTATACGCCAATGGTGATTTCACAAATAAATTAGCGTTTTATTTTAATTCTGTTTACTTTTTACCTTTCTATTCTTTTCATGATCGAGTAGCCACCTTTTGATATCCAGCCCACCGGTATAGCCAACCAATTTACCATCATGTCCAATCACCCGATGACAAGGCACAATTAATGAAATAGGGTTGCGTGAATTCGCCATACCAACCGCACGACAATAATTTACCGATCCCAACGTTAGTGCCAATTGTTTATAACTCCACATTTCGCCATAAGGAATTTTACAAAGTTGCTGCCAAACACGCTTTTGGAATTCAGTTCCCTGCATACTTAAAGGAACGGTAAACGTTAGTCGTTTCCCTTTAAAATATTCTTGCAGCTCTTTCGCGCACTGTTTGGTTATCACACTCTTTGATTCTAATTCTTTCTTTTCGTTGACGAAATAGATACTGGTTACTCCTTCATCGTCCGCAGTGATATGTACATAAGGCTTGGGAAATCCTTCTGGAGTATTCAGGTAATGATGATACATAAACTACCTCCATTTAATTTATTATTGAAAATTTCTGTACTAGCCTAAATCTCTCATTCATCAATTTGCAATGATGAATTCGGTTACACATCTGACAATTTGATAAAGAAACCATTGCGCCCTCTGACAATTAAAATTATGGCTCTGCCAATAAGTTATAATACTTTATTTTTAATGTTACCTCTTTGAAAAAGATTAAAACACCACATATAGACAAAAAAAATCAATTAACAGCCATATATAGTATAAATTTCACAATTAAATTATCTCAATATAATACACATATGTTAGTTTTTATTATTATTAAATAATATAGCACCCAGAAATTTTACTAGAAGTGTTATCATTTATGGCAAACACAGTGGTATATCATCGGTCGGTTCCAAGTTAGAAAACGACAATCGGGGGCTAATTGCCCTAAAAGGGATACACTACACTGCTGCCAATCAACTCAATGGTGCGAAAAAGCCCGTTATACCCAAGCATTAACAGCGTTCACTCACAAACTGTGTGAAGATCATCGCCCAGGCACTCAAGCCTCTGACTCTTTTTTTCAACAATAACCATTTTCTATTCTTAAAATGGGGAAATGACGAATCAGGCACAATGGATTTCAATTCGTTATTTCACCAATTATTAGATATTAAATTACAGATCTATTAACACACTGTTTAATATAAAAACTCATTGAAAATTTATCTGTAAAATCTCAAAACATAGAAAATACATAAAATAAATATCGAACACTGAATTTCAATTCCATACCATGTGATTAATCAATTATAAAAAACAATAATTATAAATGACATATGCTATTGTTATGTCGTTATTTATATACCAAAAAACTCCATTTAAAGCCTGCAAAATAGAATAACATCTATTAATCCCACAAATATATTCTGATAGTAATTTAACCTTATCATTCTAATGAATTTTTCCATGGTTAGCATATGTGTCACCATACAACTCAAAAATAAGCATAAAAAACCAAAAAATCATAAAAACCAATGGAATGCACCAGAAATAAAAACCAAATTAAATTCATTCATGATAATGACTTTTTTTGTTTTCTGAAAAAAATCATTTGCGCAGTTGAATTTCATTAAATTAATACCCAAAAAATTACTTTACCACTCCAATATTATGTCATGTGAAAACATAACTTTTTATTAATAATGTTAAATAAAGGGTTGTCAGTGCATTTTAATATGTTAGGGTATATGTTGGTAAAATATCAGCGGAGTAATTGAACGCAATATATCATCAACAACAGGAAAATATTATTCCATGACTGTTAAACTTGAAGTTAAGAATCTCTATAAAATATTTGGTAATAATCCTGGGCCAGCATTTAAGTTATTAGCGTCTGGTCTCAGCAAAGAACAAATATTTGAAAAAACAGGTCTCACCGTCGGTGTTCAAGATGTCAATCTGGCCATTGAAGAAGGCGAAATATTTGTGATCATGGGATTATCTGGTTCAGGTAAATCCACACTAGTACGTCTTCTCAATCGTCTGATAGAGCCTACCAAAGGCCATGTACTTATCGACGGCAAAGATATTTCCACTATCACAGAAACTCAGCTACGAGACGTTCGCCGCAGCAAGATCAGCATGGTCTTCCAGTCATTTGCACTTATGCCACATTTGAATATTCTGGAAAATACGGCGTTTGGTATGGAGCTTGCGGGTGTCCCCAAAGAAGAGCGTCATCAAAAAGCACTTGAAACGCTGCAACAAGTCAATCTCGAAAACTACGCTCTATCCTATCCCGATGAACTTTCCGGTGGTATGCAGCAACGTATTGGGTTAGCCAGAGCTTTGGCTAACAATCCCGATATTCTGTTAATGGATGAAGCCTTTTCAGCCCTCGATCCTCTCATCCGAGCCGAAATGCAAGATGAATTACTGCGCCTGCAAGGGGAACATCAACGTACCGTGGTTTTTATTTCCCATGACTTGGATGAAGCAATGCGTATCGGTGATCGCATTGCCATCATGCAGGACGGTATTGTCGTTCAGGTCGGCACACCTGATGAGATTATGAATAGCCCCGCTAATGATTATGTCAAAACATTCTTCCGTGGTGTGGATGTTGGACATGTCTTCTCAGCCAAAGACATTGCCCGCCGCCGACCAGAAACGTTGCTTCATGCCGCTGCAGGTTTTGGTCCCCGCTCTGCATTGAAAGTGCTGGATAATGAAGACAGAAACTATGGCTATTTAATCGAAAAAAACCAGAAGTTTATTGGTGTGGTATCTGCCAATTCCCTGCAACAAGCATTGGCAGAAAAAAAATCCATTGAACATGCCATATTGGAAAAACCAACCGCCGTTTCGGCAGATATTCCGCTGAATGAATTGATATCCACTGTCGCGCAATCTCCCTGCGCCGTTCCTGTCATAGATGACAATAACCGTTATTTAGGTGTCATTTCCAAAGGAATACTGCTACAGGCCTTAGATAAGGAGGCACCCAATGGACAATAACTCTCCACAGACAGTCACTGATCCCACCAATAACAGTGATCCCTGGATGGACAGTGGCACCGCTGCTCCTGCATCAAACCACGATTGGCTGAATACTTCTGCAACCAATATTCCACCAGAACACTTTAATTTCATGTCACCTTTTCAGCATAAGCTAATTCCGTTTGACTCATGGGTAACCAATATCATTAATTGGGTTGTCATACACTTCCGGCCTGTTTTTCAAGTCATCCGCGTCCCAGTAGATTTTGTCCTCACTGGTTTTGAGCAGTTCCTGACGACATTGCCCCCTCCCATCACCATTTTGTTTTTTGCGTTACTCGCCTGGCAAATTGCTGGTGCAGGAATAGGTGTAATCGCTTTAATTTCACTGATTATGATCGGTGTAATTGGCGCATGGTCAGAAGCGATGATAACCATGGCTCTGGTGCTAACTGCCCTACTGTTCTGCCTTATCATTGGGCTTCCTCTTGGGATCGGATTAGCTCGCAATGAACGGCTGGCCAAAATTGTTCGCCCCTTGCTGGATGCTATGCAAACCACTCCTGCTTTCGTTTATCTCGTTCCCATCGTAATGCTGTTTGGCATAGGGAATGTACCCGGTGTCATCGTCACCATCATTTTTGCTTTACCTCCCATTATTCGTCTGACAATTTTGGGAATAAAACAGGTTCCATCAGATTTAATTGAAGCCGCCAGATCATTTGGGGCAAGCCCACGGCAAATGTTGTTCAAAGTTCAATTGCCGTTGGCGATGCCTACAATTATGGCAGGTGTGAATCAAACATTGATGTTAGCGCTTTCTATGGTCGTCATCGCTTCCATGATTGCGGTTGGCGGCTTGGGGCTGATGGTATTGCGCGGTATTGGCCGTCTTGATATAGGATTAGCTGCCGTTGGCGGGACAGGCATTGTCATTCTTGCCATTATCCTTGATCGCCTGACTCAATCCTTGGGCAAAAATCATCGAACCAGAGGAGGACACTGGTATCACTCTGGGCCAATAGGATTACTGCGACTACTTTTTCTCTCAATTCGTTCAATAAGAAAAAAAACCGTCCATCAAAATCATGCCAGTCAAAATAATACGTCCAAAACGATATCCAACCTGGCAACAAAAGGAGGAAACAACCATGCGCATAATCACCTTATGCAAAGAGATCATGAATAAGGGGATAATTTTTGCAACGCTTCTCATGGTATTCATAAGCCTCTCATTATCCTCAATAGCATCTGCCACTGACCTTCCCGGCAAAGGTATCAGTGTACAACCGCTACAAAGTACAATCACTGAGGAAACATTTCAGACTTTGATTGTCTGCAAAGCATTAGAAAAACTCGGCTATGACGTCAAACCGATCAAAGAAGTTGATTATAACATTGCTTACACTTCCATTGCTTCTGGTGATGCCACCTTTATGGCCGTCAATTGGGTACCACTCCATGATGCCCCATACAAAGCTGCCGGAGGAGATAACATCTTCTATCGCAAGGGAAATTATGTCGTAAATGCGGCTCAAGGGTATCTTATTGATAAAAAAACCGCAGAAAAATATCACATCACCAATATTGCTCAATTAAAAGATCCTAAACTTGCCAAGCTGTTTGATAGTAATGGAGATGGAAAAGCAGATTTGACAGGCTGTAACCCTGGGTGGGGGTGTGAAAGTGCGATCAATCATCATTTAGCTGCTTATGGATTGAAAAATACCGTGGAACAAAACCAAGGCAATTATGCGGCTATGATGGCTGACACTATTGCCCGTTATCGGGCAGGTAAGCCTATCCTCTATTACACTTGGACACCTTATTGGGTAAGTGATGTACTGAAACCCGGAAAAGATGTCGTTTGGCTTCAAGTACCCTTCTCTGCCATCAGTGAGGGAGATACCGTCAATACCCAGTTGCCTAACGGACGTAACTATGGCTTCCCTCCCAACTCCATGCGTATCGTGGCAAACAAAGCGTGGGCAGAAAAGAACCCCACTGCGGCGAAACTTTTTGCTGTTATGACCTTACCTATTGCTGATATCAGTGCTCAAAATCAGCTCATGCATAACGCTAAAATTTCAGAAGCTGATATTGAACGCCAGGCTGAAGACTGGATCAAAACACACCAGAAAATAGTAGATGGTTGGTTAAAAGCAGCCAGAAAAACCGTTCACAAAGCATAAATTAACCTTTCCTTCATTTTGCACCTGGGTAGCCGTGAATATGTTAACAAAACTCACGACTATCCAGCACACACTCTTCTATCACGATCAATTCCTTTGTTCTCAATGATATTATTTAAATAATTTATATATTTTATATTTTCACTTTCATCATATTTTGTTAATGTTGTTTTATCTGTTAACAAAAAAATAAAATACTCCATGCCAATGCCTGATAAATCTGCATCTGATATACCAATATCTGATACATCAGAATCCGAGAATCCTCTACCACACAAGGCTTCTTCATTTAAAGAAGGTATTTGGGATAGTCTCCCAATCGCCATTGGTTATATTCCCATCTCTTTTGCATTTGGCTTAAGCGCCACTAAATTGGGATTTACTCCTATAGAGGCCATATTTTTTTCCTGTGTCATTTATGCTGGTGCCAGCCAGTTTGTCATCACCGCTTTACTGAGCGCAGGAATGTCATTGTGGTTTTCTGCGCTAACCGTAATGGCAATGGATATCCGCCACATTTTGTATGGCCCAGCCTTGCGTTATCGCATCAAACAAAAATTGTCGGAAAAGAAAACCGTAATTTGGGCCTTTGGCCTGACTGATGAAGTTTTTGCCGCAGCAACAGCCAAATTGATTAAAGACCAACGAAGTTGGAGTGAAAACTGGATGGTCGCCATTGCAGCATGTTCCTGGCTCTCTTGGGTGTTGGGTACCGTAGCTGGGGCCATATTGGGTAACGGTTATTTGAGTTCTTATCCCGCCATTGAAGCTGCCATGATATTTATGCTTCCGGCTCTATTCTTAAGTTTTTTGTTAGCATCTTTCAAAAAACAAAATACCTACTGTGTTACCGCTGCTTTATTAGGCGCATTAATGGGAATCACATTTTTTTCAATCCCCATCGCGATTCTCGCGGGGATCGTGAGTGGATGTTTAGCCGCACTTTTGCAAACTAAAAATGCATGATTAGCACCTTACATAATTAATATATTACATATTTAGCTCATTATATGATTGATAATAAAATACTTCTTATCGGACTTATTGTAGGCGCTGCCAACTTTTTATTCCGCTATCTTCCTCTGCGTCTGGGTGTCAATCGCTCGCCGGCAGAAAAAAAAGGAAAAATGGGTGTCATACTCGACAGCATTGGTATTGCATCAATTTGTTCACTCCTTATCGTCTCAAGCATTCCTGACGTCATGAAGGAGCACAACAAATTTTTTCCGACTCTCATTGGCAGCCTAACCATCTGTCTGTTTTTCTACAAAACTCGAAGCATCATTATTTCAACACTGTCTGGTGCCATAGCTTTTGGAATAATATTCAAGCTATTTATGAATTAGGTATCAATATTAAAAGAAATATGATGATAATAAATAACTATAATTGCTAAATTTAACTTTTAATATAGTATTTGTATGGTTTTTAACAAAAGTTACTTTACCGGTTGAAACTAATAAGGTATCTAAACAATGGAAAGTTCATTCACTCCCACAGAAGAGTTACTTAATTGCCGTGTAGCACAGCAAAAAAGTTTACCCTATCAAGAGATATTACTGACTCGCTTATCTATGCATGTCCAGAGCAGGCTTCTAGAAAATCGCAACAACATGCTGAAAGCACAAGGAATCAATGAAACCTTGTTTATGGCTCTGATGATTCTGGATACCAAAGAAAGCCGTAGCATTCAGCCATCAGAACTCAGCGCTGCATTAGGCTCTTCCCGTACAAATGCAACCCGAATTGCAGATGAATTAGAAAAGCAGGGCTGGATAGAGAGAAAGGAGAGCCATAATGATCGTCGTTGTCTCCATCTCCATCTCACAGAAAAAGGTTCAAATTTCTTGAACAGTTTACTTCCACCACAGCATGAATGCCTGGTTAAGCTTTGGTCTATCCTGGATTCAGAGGAGAAAAAACAGTTAGAAAAATTGATGAGAAAAGTTTTGGGACAATTAGATAATATTGGGGATTGTTTAAGTAAGTGATTGCCTTTCTTCTGGACGGTCTTGAACTAAGAAAACATGTTATAGCAACATGATCTAAAAAAACTTTTCTACTAGCCTGTATCATCAGATACTTCGTATGGCTAACTATTATCTTCAGATAATACTTAAATCCATATCGTTCGTCTCTTCCAGTAGTGTAAGCGCACACTACTGGAAACGTGTTTTGTCCTGTCGGGGCCACACAATTAATAATAAGTTAAAAACAAATATGGGGACTCTCCATGAGTATTAGTGAGAAAGCATCACTTCCGTCTAGCGAAAAAACGCTATCCTCAAGCGAAAAACACTCTCCTGCAAAGGTGAAAACAAAAAATAGGACTAAAAAACAGAAACGCCGCCATATCATTACGTTATTGATAATATTTTTCCTTCTGCTTGGGGCTGGCTATACCGTTTACTGGTTTCTCACTTTACGTCACTGCCAAGAAACCGATAATGCCTATGTTACAGGTAATCAGATACAAGTCATGTCGCAAATTGCAGGTAGTGTCGTAACTGTTAATTTTGACAATACTGATTTTGTGAAAAGTGGTCAGCCTCTTATCCAACTCGATCCTCGTGACGCCGAATTGGCCCTGGAAAGAGCCAAAAATGAATTAGCCAATACTGTCCGAATCACTCATCAACACATGATCGACAGTAAAAGATATCAAGCCATCATTGAGCTGAAAAAAATTGCTCTCAGAAAAGCGCAAAGTGATCTCAATCGAAGGGAAATATTGGGAACTCAGAATTTGATTGGTAAAGAAGAGTTGCAACATATGCGCGAAACTGTCTCTGCTGCCCAAGCTGATCTGGATGTTGCAATAGCTCAATATAAAAGCAATCAAGCCATTATTTTGGATACTCCACTGGGAAAACAGCCAGCTATCGAAAAAGCGGCCTCCGGCGTTCGTGATGCCTGGCTCGCCTTGCAGAGAAACAATATTGTCAGCCCTGTTGATGGTTATGTTGCTCGTCGTAGCGTTCAGGTAGGTTCCCGTATCAATTCAGGAACACCATTGATGGCGATTGTACCCGCCAACAATATGTGGATTGAGGCCAATTTCAAAGAAACCCAACTGGCAAATATGCGGATTGGACAGCCGGCTACAATCATCAGCGATTTCTATGGTGACGATATTGTCTATACTGGCAAGGTTGCAGGTATCGATATGGGAACCGGTAGTGCCTTTTCCCTATTGCCAGCACAAAATGCCAGCGGAAACTGGATTAAGGTCGTACAACGCTTGCCAGTCCGTATTGAACTTGATCCTGAACAATTAAAACAACATCCATTGCGAATTGGGTTATCAACAAAAGTCACCGTGGACACAGCGAACACCGATGGAACTGTACTGGCAACCACCGGACGTACCCTTCCGGCCTACCAGACCAAAGCCTTGACGATAGATATGGCTCCTGTAAACAAAATAGTTACTGACATTATTAATAGTAATGCAGGAAACCAAATTTAAGGAGGGGTCATGGTAACAAGAGAACCGCTTACAGGTGCGAAACTCGCCATTTTGACCATTATTCTTTCAATGGCGACTTTCATGCTTGTTCTCGACTCTACCATTGCCAACGTCGCCATACCGACGATTGCTGGTAATCTGGGTGCATCAAGCTCGCAGGGAACATGGGTGATTACCTCCTTCGGTGTCGCAAACGCAATTTCCATTCCTATCACCGGTTGGTTAGCAAAGCGTTTCGGTGAAGTGAAATTGTTCCTCTGGTCTACCGCAATTTTTACTCTTTCATCTTGGCTATGTGGCCTTTCCAACAGCCTCGGTATGTTAATTTTCTTCCGCGTTATGCAAGGGTTGGCCGCAGGCCCCGTACTCCCCCTTTGCCAAAGTTTGTTGTTAAATAACTATCCACCAGCGAAACGCAACATGGCATTGGCACTATGGTCGATAATGATTGTTGTTGCCCCCATTTGTGGACCTATCCTTGGTGGCTATATCAGTGATAACTATCATTGGGGATGGATTTTTTACATCAATATCCCCCTTGGTATTGCAATTATCTTTATTATCACGCAGCTATTGCGTGGCCGAGAAACAAAAACGGAAATCCGCCCCATCGACATTATTGGGCTGTTTTTACTGGTGATTGGTGTAGGCAGTCTGCAAATTATGCTTGACCAGGGCAAGGAACTTGATTGGTTTAATTCCACCGAAATTATTATCCTTACTATTACTGCTATTATCGCACTTATTTTCCTGATCATATGGGAACTGACTGATGATCATCCGATAATCGATCTATCCCTGTTTAAGCTACGCAACTTTTCCATTGGTACGCTGAGTATTAGTCTCGGCTTCATGATGTACTTTGGTTCGATTGTTTTACTGCCACAGCTATTGCAAGAAGTTTACGGCTATACCGCAACGTGGGCTGGCTTTGCGGCTGCACCTATAGGATTGCTGCCACTGTTATTGTCACCCGTCATTGGCAGGTTTGGCCATAAGATAGACATGCGCTATATCGTGACATTTAGTTTCATTACTTATGCGATTTGCTTCTATTGGCGGGCGTATACCTTTGAACCAGACATGGGTTTCGCTGCTACAGCATGGCCTCAGTTTGTTCAAGGGCTTGCCATGGCATGTTTCTTTATGCCATTGACAACCATTACATTATCAGGGCTAGGGCCAGAACGAATGGCCTCAGCTTCCAGCCTGTCAAATTTTACCCGTATATTGTCGGGTTCAATCGGGACATCTCTCACAACTACAATGTGGACACAACGTGAATCGATGCACCACTCGAACCTTACGGAGTACATCAACCCATATAACCCTAATTATCAGCAAATACATCAGCAATTAGCTCAATTAAGCATGAATGATGAACAAATATCAGCTTATCTGGCAAAACAGATCACTCATCAAGGATTAATTATCTCTGCCAATGAGATCTTTTGGCTTTCAGCAGGTATATTCCTTATCTTGACATTATTGATCTGGCTGGCAAAACCGCCTTTTTCTGCCGGAGGTAAAGACCACGGGGGAACGCATTAAGCTTATTATATTGAATATACAGATTTTAACGGGAGTATTACTCCCGTTAAAAAAATGCTACAGCCACAACCCTCTCATCATCATAAAGTATTACTTACGATTGAGAGGATTGTGCAGTAAATTCAAGAGGACAGTCGTGACAATTCCCGACTCCTGGTAATTTATTTCTTTGGCAGCAACAACGGCGTTGGGTCATGACTATCCAATAAATAGGGTATTTATTCTGGCTCACTAAGGATATGATCTTTCTTTTTTATCAAATGATAATAAAAATGATTATTATTAATAACCATGAAAAAAATAACGAATTTAGAGAAAATAAAAACTTAACTCAATAATTTTATTTAAAATAATAACAAGTGTTTTATTTAATTTTGAGAAATATTTTTTATGAAATAATAAAAACAAACTTAATAAATAAAGGGAATAAAATAAGGCCCTGACTAAATAGACAGGGCCTTATTAGCAATGGATATTAAACTATCTATTTCCAAGTCACTATTCTTTGACTAAATAGCAACTTGAGATAGGTAATAAATTAAACCTTATTCTGGCGCCACCATTCCGCCAGCATAATACCTGTTGCAACAGAAACATTCAGGCTTTCTACCCGCCCCGTTCCACCAATAGAAAGACGAATGTCACCATCTTCCCAAATGCTGTCACTTAATCCGTCACTTTCCTGACCCAACACCAAGACCATTTTTTCTGGCAATGTTGCTTGTGCCAGTGTTGTGCTACCTTTATGACTTGATGTGGTCACAATTGTATAGCCTTGGTTACGGAATTGATTTAGCGTAGCCGTGAATCCATCTGCATCAATGCCTTTGATGTGCTCAGCGCCTCCTTCTGCTGTACGAACAGCCGCACCTGATTCCAACAGCGCTGTATCCTGCAAAATCACACCCTGTACGCCAAAATGCGCACAACTACGCATAATTGCGCCAAGATTATGTGGGTTACCTACATTTTCCAATGCCAATACACAATCTTTTACTGGTGCCTGCTGCAAATAGGTTTCCACATCCAAACCATTGCGTTTCTTAATCAGGAAACATACGCCACCGTGATGCTCTGTACCTGATGCCTTGGATAGCTCTTCGTCGTCAACTACATGGTAAGCTTTGCGATTTGCCGCCATCCATTTCAATGCATCGCGAAAACGCGGCGTGACCGATTGAACAAACCAGGCCCGAACAATCGCATCAGGACGGTTCTGGAACATTGCCTGACAAGCATTTTCCCCATAGATGCGAGTTTCTTCCAAACGCTGACGACGAAGCTGTTCAGGATCAATGTTGCTTTTGCCGCTAATACCTTGATGCTCTGGACTAAGAGATTCGCCCTCTGGACGGGAGATAGTTCTCCACGGAGAACGATCGCCTGAACGCACTGGGCGTTCATTGCCACGACGGCGGTCACCCTGATCACGCCCTTTACCAAACGGACGGTTATCACTCTTACGGCTGTCACTGTTTTGACGACGATCTCCGCCCTTACGGTTATCGTTATTGTCCTCATTATTGCGGACATACATTACTTTGACTTTGCCGTTCTTACCACTATAGGAATCGTTCATTTATTTCTCCAACTGCGTTATGGCGCGCAGATTACCCGATGTACGCGCCCGAAGCTACCTCTGGTAACGACAATCCATTAAAATATCCGCTAATTTTTTACTGATTTTATCCACGAACATGTTTGAGTTCTTAAATGAGAAATAACAACGCCGTTTATCAGCTTCGCCAACGCCGCCTTGCCCGTTCTACCCGCCCTTTTCTGGCAAGAGGGTGCCGGGTGCCGCGTTGCCTGCATTGTTTATTACCCCAAAAAAAATGTCTGTGTGGAATGATTTCACCTGCAAATGCGGAAAGCCGCTTCTGTCTCATCATGTTCGATACTGAGCCGATGAAACCCAGTAATACGGGAAAGTTGATTGCAGATATTCTGCCTGATACATGCGCTTTTCTCTGGTCTAGAACCGAGCCTGATCAACAACTGCTCGAAGTCGTGCGTGATCCAACCCGACAACCCTATCTGATCTTCCCAGACAGTTATGCTACGCCTCCTCGTACGGTGTATCAGAAGATCCCTGCTAACCAAAAACCACCGCTGTTCATTATATTGGATGGTACTTGGCCTGAAGCAAGAAAAATGTTTCGTAAAAGCCCATATTTGGATGATATTCCCCTATTGTCTATTAATAATATTGCCAAAATGGACTATTTACTTCGGGTTCCCTCCAGAACAGAACAACATTGTACTGCCGAGGTCGCGGCTGCGGCATTAGAATTAGCTGGGGATATTAAAGCGTCACAATCATTATTAAATCATTTCAATCACTTTCGTGAACAATATCTGGCAGGAAAATCTAATCATCTGTAGGAATAACTCACAGTAATGCTTGACAATCCGCGCTAAAGTAACTGACGGTGGCTAAAGTTATTCATGGTAATTGTTTAATCAACAGTGATTGTTTATTGATGTGATAACTAATAAGGAACCCCGGAAATGAGCCAGCGCGGACTTGAAGCATTATTACGCCCTAAATCTATCGCCGTTATTGGTGCTTCTGAAAAGCCAGAAAAAGCCAGTTCAGTGTTGATGAGAAATTTGTTAATGGGTGGATTTACAGGGCCTATTCTCCCCGTAACACCAAACAAATCTGCCGTTCTGGGTGTGTTAGCCTATCCTTCTATCGATAAATTACCATTATCTCCTGATCTGGCTGTGATCTGTACTCATCACAGTCGCAATTTGTCTTTACTAGAGCAATTGGCTCAACACGGATGCAAAACCGTCATCATTTTATCCTCCCCGCCATCACAATTTACTGAATTGAAACAGTGCAGCCAAAAACATCATCTTCGAATTCTGGGACCAAATAGCCTTGGCATCTTAGCACCCTGGAGCGGGCTAAATGCCAGTTTTTCCCCGATCCCTATCCTTAAAGGTAAACTCGCCTTTATTTCACAATCAGCAGCAATATCCAACACAATTCTGGACTGGGCCAACCATCGTAATATTGGTTTTTCGTATTTTATTGCCTTGGGTGACAGTGTTGATATTGATATTGATGACCTGCTCGACTTTTTAGCAAGAGACAGTAAGACCAGTGCTATTTTGTTGCATCTCGAACATATCAGCGATGCCCGCCGTTTTCTTTCTGCTTCCCGAAGCGCTTCACGCAATAAACCTATTCTGGTCGTGAAAAGCAGTCGTACCCGGAAAGTTCAGAAGTTACTGGGAGAACAACAAAATTTCGATGCTGCTTATGACGCAGCCATTCAACGCGCCGGATTACTGCGTGTACAAGATACACATGAAATGTTCTCCGCAGTGGAAACATTGAGTTTTATGCGGCCATTGCGCGGAGAACGTTTATTAATCGTCAGTAATGGGGCAGCGCCTGCGGCGATGGCACTGGATGAACTATTCAGGAGAACTGGCAAACTCGCTATATTAGGTGAGGAAACGATCAATGGATTGTCTGGCATACTTCCAGACACGCTGCTTTTACGTAATCCATTGGATATCGGTGATGACTCCTCCACCGAACGATATATTGCTGCACTCAGGTTACTTTTGGATAGTCATGATTATGATGCCTTATTGTTAATCCACTCTCCTAGTGCCATATCCCACAGCCAAACTACAGCGGTTAGAGTTATACAAACCATTAAAGAGCATCCTCGTGGGAAATGGCTCACTATTTTCACTAATTGGTGCGGAGAATACTCTTCATTGGAAGCCCGACGTCTGTTCAGTGAGGCTGGTATTCCAACTTATCGGACACCAGAAGGTGCCATTACCGCCTTTATGCATATGGTGGAATATCAGCGAAACCAAAAACAGTTAAAAGAAACACCATCTTTACCCATTGGCATCACATCGAATACGTCTCGAGCCCATGAATGTATACAGAAGGCGCTTGATAACGGGAATGTCCGACTGGATACCCATGAAGTACAACCTATTCTCGATGCTTACGGTTTAAATACTTTACCGACTTGGATCGCCCATACCAGTGATGATGCGGTCAATATTGCAGAAAAAATTGGCTATCCTGTGGCATTAAAGCTCCGCTCCCCTGATATTCCACATAAATCAGAGGTTCAGGGAGTGATGCTTTATTTACGTAATGCTGATGAAGTTAAGGCCGCAACACAAGCGATTATTGAACGTGTCAAACAAAACTTCCCGCAAGCCAGGATTCATGGATTATTAGTACAAAGCATGGCTAATCGGGCTGGCACACAAGAGCTGAGAATTGCTATTGAGCAAGACGAGATATTTGGTCCCTTAATCATGCTAGGCGAGGGAGATATTGATTGGGTGCATGAAACACAGGCGGCTGTCGCTCTTCCTCCCCTTAATATGGCATTAGCCCGTTATCTGGTTATTCAGGCAATTAAGAGTGGCAAAATAAAATCTGGCGGTTCACTTTTGCCGCTGGATATTCTTGCCCTCAGCCAGTTATTGGTCAGAGTATCCAATCTTCTGATCGATTGCCCTCAAATTACTCGTATGAATATCCATCCACTGCTTGCATCAGGTAATGAATTCACGCTATTGGATGTGACAATGGAGTTGATGACAGTAACAGGCGATCCCCACAATAGACTGGCTATCCGGCCTTATCCTAATGAACTGGAAGAAACTATCTACATCAAAGATGATCTTGAATGTTTGCTACGACCAATCCTGCCGGAAGATGAACCTTTGCTGAAAGCATTTATCGGTCAAGTAACAAAGGAAGATCTTTATTATCGCTATTTCAGTGAAATTAACGAGTTTACTCATGATGATCTTGCAAACATGACCCAAATTGATTACGACCGAGAAATGGCATTCGTAGCGATCCGACATCCAGCAACAACACCTGAAATTATTGGTGTCGCTCGTGCTATGGCTGATCCCGATAATATCGAAGCTGAATTTGCGATATTAGTCCGATCAGATCTGAAGGGGATTACGTTAGGTTATCAACTTATGACTAAACTGATTAACTATACAAGAGAACATGGTATTCAGGCACTAACGGCTATCACTATGCCTGAAAACCGTAATATGATCCAACTTGCGAAAAAACTTGGGTTTACCATTGATATACAGTTAGAAGACGGTATTGTTAATCTTATGTTGAAACTCTAGCAAAAAATAAATTCAATGTGCATCTCGTGATGAGTGATAAAAAATGCTCACTCCGTGATAGATCGCACAGTCTTAAAGCAATCAACTCAAGAGAGTTAATTCATACTCACAATGAACCAAACTAATGGTATCATCGCCAGATCATTTTGATTCATACACCTTATGATGGTATTAACTCCATCTAGACTAAGAGAAAAACGCACTGTGATGTTGTCCAAATTTAAACAAGCAAAACACCAACAACACCTTGCACAATTGCCTAAGCTACCGCAATCAGTTGCTGACATTGAGACACTTTATGAATCTAAAGTATTTCGCAGCACCGTATTGGAACGTATAGAAAATGCCCAAAAGCATATCTATATCACCGCCTTATATTTAGAAAATGATGATGCAGGGCGGGATATTCTGACTGCATTATATGAAGCCAAACAAAAACGCCCTGAGCTGGATATAAAGATCCTAGTCGATTGGCATCGTGCCCAACGTGGTCGTATTGGTGTAGAAGCTGCGGCAACAAATGCAGATTGGTACTGCTCCATGGCTGAAAGCTACCCTGATGTCAACATTTCCATCCTGGGTGTTCCAGTGAATACTCGTGAAGCACTGGGAGTTTTACATCTGAAAGGCTTTATCTTTGATGATACGGTTATTTACAGCGGAGCCAGTATTAATGATGTCTATTTGCACCGCAATGAAAAATATCGTTACGATCGTTATCATTTACTGCATAACGCGAAACTTGCTGTGGTCATGAAGCAATTTATCGATGATAGTATTATTAGTGCAGAAGCCGTAAAAAATTTAGCCTGCCACAATCGTCCTCGTAGCCTTCAAATTAAAAATTTGATCCGCCAATTTCGTGCTTCATTGAGGAATGCCGAATATCACGTTGAAAATCAAGCATCCAATGAAGAATTGGCAGTAACTCCCCTTGTGGGATTGGGCAAAAAAAATCTGCTGAACAAAACAATTTGTCATCTCATGTCTTGCACTGAAAACAAGCTGGTTATTTGTACACCTTATTTCAATTTACCAGCAGTATTAGTACGTGCAATATCTCGGCTACTCCGCCAAGGAAAGCAAATTGAGATCATCATTGGAGATAAAACAGCTAATGATTTTTATATTCCACCAGAAGAGCCATTTAAAATTATTGGGGCATTGCCTTATCTGTATGAAATTAACTTACGTCGATTCACTAGTCGGCTGCAAAAGTTTATCGATAGCCAACAATTAACTATTCGGTTATGGAAAGATCAAGATAACACTTATCACTTAAAAGGGATCTGGGTTGATAATAAATGGCAATTAATTACGGGTAATAACCTTAATCCTCGCGCATGGGGATTAGATCTGGAAAATGCCATTCTTATTCACGATCCCCACCAAGAGATGAACAAGCAACGTACAATGGAATTGGATTGCATCCGTACTCATACAAAAATTATCCACAGTTATCAGGAAATAGAAAGTATTCAACTCTATCCTGTTAAGGTACGCAAACTGATACGACGCTTGCGCCGTATTCGGGTGGATCGATTAATCAGTAGGATACTGTAGAATAGATAAATAATTATTGTTTTTTTGAATCCCCTCTCGCTATTGCCAGAGGGGATTTTTGTATCTTATTTATCAAACGGTTATGATTTAGAAAAATAAATTATGGCGTGAATTGCGATGAAAAAAAACATCACCACTCTGATACGAAATATATTAATGATTTTTCCTATCCTATTGAATACTTCTTGTTCCAATATACGTCTGGCAAATGACAACTGGACAGGAAAAGATAAAGTACAACATTTTTTATTTTCTGCAATTGTAGCTGCCGCGGGCAATACTTATGGTGATCGTCAACATTGGGGGCATCGTGAAAGTGCACAATTTAGTGTATTACTATCCGTTAGTATTGGTGCAATAAAAGAGCTTTATGATAGCCGCCCATCAGGAACAGGCTGGAGTTGGCATGATATTGCTTATGATATAGCTGGAGCGATGGCAGGTTATAGTTTATATCAATCCGTGAAATAATTTTTAATCTTCTATTTCTAAAGCACCCAAACGCAAAAAAGCCATCCGGTAACGGATGGCTTCTCTGACTGATTGAATGTCTGGCAGTGTCCTACTCTCACATGGGGAGACCCCACACTACCATCGGCGCTACGGCGTTTCACTGCTGAGTTCGGCATGGGATCAGGTGGGACCACCGCGCTGTTGCCGCCAGACAAATTCTGTTTTCAATCCCGAACAAGCCCGCTTTCTCTGAAACTTCTCTCTC
>NZ_NKHQ01000003.1:183047-186012 GCF_014467265.1 Xenorhabdus sp. TS4
TCTCTCTCAAACCCCAAAACACCTTCGGTGTTGTCAGGTTAAGCCGCACGGGTCATTAGTACCGGTTAGCTCAACGTCTCGCAACGCTTACACACCCGGCCTATCTACGTCCTCGTCTCGAACGTTCCTTCAGTGTCCTCTAGGGACAAGGGAAGACTCATCTTAAGGCAAGTTTCCCGCTTAGATGCTTTCAGCGGTTATCTCTTCCGCACTTAGCTACCGGGCAGTGCCATTGGCATGACAACCCGAACACCAGTGGTGCGTCCACTCCGGTCCTCTCGTACTAGGAGCAGCCCCTTGCAATCTTCCAACGCCCACGGCAGATAGGGACCGAACTGTCTCACGACGTTCTAAACCCAGCTCGCGTACCACTTTAAATGGCGAACAGCCATACCCTTGGGACCTACTTCAGCCCCAGGATGTGATGAGCCGACATCGAGGTGCCAAACACCGCCGTCGATATGAACTCTTGGGCGGTATCAGCCTGTTATCCCCGGAGTACCTTTTATCCGTTGAGCGATGGCCCTTCCATACAGAACCACCGGATCACTATGACCTGCTTTCGCACCTGCTCGAGCCGTCACTCTCGCAGTCAAGCTAGCTTATGCCATTGCACTAACCTCACGATGTCCGACCGTGATTAGCTAACCTTCGTGCTCCTCCGTTACGCTTTGGGAGGAGACCGCCCCAGTCAAACTACCCACCAGACACTGTCCGCAACCCGGATAACGGGCCGACGTTAGAACATCAAACATTCAAGGGTGGTATTTCAAGGATGGCTCCATGCAGACTGGCGTCCACATTTCACAGCCTCCCACCTATCCTACACATCAAGGCTCAAGGTTCAGTGTCAAGCTATAGTAAAGGTTCACGGGGTCTTTCCGTCTTGCCGCGGGTACACTGCATCTTCACAGCGAGTTCAATTTCACTGAGTCTCGGGTGGAGACAGCCTGGCCATCATTACGCCATTCGTGCAGGTCGGAACTTACCCGACAAGGAATTTCGCTACCTTAGGACCGTTATAGTTACGGCCGCCGTTTACTGGGGCTTCGATCAAGAGCGTCGCCTTGCGGCTAACCCCATCAATTAACCTTCCAGCACCGGGCAGGCGTCACACCGTATACGTCCACTTTCGTGTTTGCACAGTGCTGTGTTTTTATTAAACAGTTGCAGCCAGCTGGTATCTGCGACTGGCCTCGGCTCCGAAAGCGTGTTTCTTCACCTGACGCCAGCGTGCCTTCTCCCGAAGTTACGGCACCATTTTGCCTAGTTCCTTCACCCGAGTTCTCTCAAGCGCCTGAGTATTCTCTACCTGACCACCTGTGTCGGTTTGGGGTACGATTGACCATAATCTGACGCTTAGGGGCTTTTCCTGGAAGCGGGGCATCAGCAACTTCAGCACCGTAATGCCTCGTCATCGTGCCTCAGTGTCTTGGATAACCGGATTTGCCAAGTTATCCCACCTACACACTTAAACCGGGACGACCGTCGCCCGGCTTGCCTAGCCTTCTCCGTCCCCCCATCGCAATTATGGCCAGTACAGGAATATTAACCTGTTTCCCATCGACTACGCTTTTCAGCCTCGCCTTAGGGGTCGACTCACCCTGCCCCGATTAACGTTGGACAGGAACCCTTGGTCTTCCGGCGAGCGGGTTTTTCACCCGCTTTATCGTTACTTATGTCAGCATTCGCACTTCTGATACCTCCAGCAAACCTCACAGTTCACCTTCACCGGCTTACAGAACGCTCCCCTACCCAACAACACATTCGTGTCGCTGCCGCAGCTTCGGTGCATGGTTTAGCCCCGTTACATCTTCCGCGCAGGCCGACTCGACCAGTGAGCTATTACGCTTTCTTTAAATGATGGCTGCTTCTAAGCCAACATCCTGGCTGTCTGAGCCTTCCCACTTCGTTTCCCACTTAACCATGACTTCGGGACCTTAGCTGGCGGTCTGGGTTGTTTCCCTCTTCACGACGGACGTTAGCACCCGCCGTGTGTCTCCCGTGATAACATTCTTCGGTATTCGCAGTTTGCATCGGGTTGGTAAGTCGGGATGACCCCCTAGCCGAAACAGTGCTCTACCCCCGAAGATGACTTCACGAGGCGCTACCTAAATAGCTTTCGGGGAGAACCAGCTATCTCCCGGTTTGATTGGCCTTTCACCCCCAGCCACAAGTCATCCGCTAATTTTTCAACATTAGTCGGTTCGGTCCTCCAGTTAGTGTTACCCAACCTTCAACCTGCCCATGGCTAGATCACCGGGTTTCGGGTCTATACCCTGCAACTTAACGCCCAGTTAAGACTCGGTTTCCCTGCGGCTCCCCTATGCGGTTAACCTTGCTACAGAATATAAGTCGCTGACCCATTATACAAAAGGTACGCAGTCACCCTGATAAATCAAGGCTCCCACTGCTTGTACGTACACGGTTTCAGGTTCTCTTTCACTCCCCTCGCCGGGGTTCTTTTCGCCTTTCCCTCACGGTACTGGTTCACTATCGGTCAGTCAGGAGTATTTAGCCTTGGAGGATGGTCCCCCCATGTTCAGACAGGATACCACGTGTCCCGCCCTACTCGTTGAGCTCACAATACCAGTGTCTTCGGATACGGGGCTCTCACCCTTTACTGCCGGCCTTTCCAGACCGTTCTCCTGACACTCATATCGCTGATGGCTCTGGGCTCCTCCCCGTTCGCTCGCCGCTACTGGGGGAATCTCGGTTGATTTCTTTTCCTCGGGGTACTGAGATGTTTCAGTTCCCCCGGTTCGCCTCCTTACCCTATGAATTCAGGTAAGGATAGTGCAACGGATTGCACTGGGTTTCCCCATTCGGACATCGCCGGCTGATAGCGCTTCATATCAGCTCACCGGCGCTTTTCGCAGATTAGCACGTCCTTCATCGCCTCTGACTGCCTAGGCATCCACCGTGTACGCTTAGTCGCTTAACCTCACAACCCGAAGGTGTCTTC
>NZ_NKHQ01000003.1:186112-274344 GCF_014467265.1 Xenorhabdus sp. TS4
CAGGTCACTCTTTAAGACTTTAATCTTTTTTGCCTTTCGGCATATCGATAGTGTCTTGCGAGTGCCCACACAGATTGTCTGATTAATTTGTTAAAGAGCGTTGGCAACCGGAAGTGCCTTCCGGGTTGCGAGGCTGCGTATCTTACGCTTTCCTCTTATCGTGTCAAGCCTTATTTTCCAAGGCTTTTCACGTTGTCATCCCGACAGGTTTGTGTGTTTGTCGTGACAACGGAAGCGCATTATAGGGAGTTTTATGATACTGGCAATAGTTATTTTGAAAAAAAGCCTCAACCGCTTATTTATCATCCAAAACAACCCGATTTGGTGTTTTTCCAATCTAGAAAAAGAAAAAAGAGGTGCAAAAAACACCTCTTAAAAACTTTCTAAGTAATCAATATCATTGTGTTGCAACAATACGATTGTCTTCTAACCCTAAAGTCACTAATTTACCTGGGATCAATTTGCCAGAAAGAATTTGCTGGGCCAGTGGATTTTCAATCTCTTGCTGGATAGCTCGTTTCAATGGACGGGCTCCATATACAGGATCGAAACCAGCTTCGCTTAGTTTTTCCAGCGCTGGAGGTGTTATCTCCACCTGATAACCGTGCTCTTCCAAACGCTGATATAAACGCTGCAATTGAATATTCGTAATAGACTTCAGATGCTCTTTTCCTAATGGGTGAAACACAACAACTTCATCAACCCGGTTAATAAACTCAGGCCTGAAATGGTGACTAACCACTTCCATCACCATATTTTTCATACCTATATAATCCAATGTACTAAAGCGTTCTTGAATCATATCGGAGCCTAAGTTAGAGGTCATAATTACAACGGTGTTACGAAAATCAACTGTTCTTCCTTGACCATCAGTCAAACGGCCATCATCCAATACCTGCAACAAGATATTGAAAACATCTGGGTGGGCTTTCTCTACTTCATCCAGCAAAATGACAGAATAAGGACGACGACGCACCGCTTCTGTCAGATACCCACCTTCTTCATATCCAACATATCCGGGAGGCGCTCCCACCAACCTTGAAACGGTGTGTTTTTCCATAAACTCCGACATATCAATGCGCACCATAGCATCATCACTGTCGAATAAGAAATTAGCCAACGCCTTACACAATTCTGTTTTACCCACCCCAGTCGGCCCCAAAAACATGAAAGAACCGATCGGACGATTGGGATCAGATAATCCCGCTCTACTACGACGAATTGCATTCGATACAGCATCAACCGCTTCATTCTGCCCTATTACGCGCTTATGCAATTCTTGCTCCATGCGCAGTAATTTATCTTTTTCACTTTCCAGCATTCTGGATACAGGGATCCCTGTCCAGCGTGCGAGTATTTCAGCGATTTCAGCATCTGTGACTTTGTTACGCAGCAGCTTCATATGACGATTTTCTGCTGTTGTTGCTGTCGCTAAACGTTTTTCCAATTCCGGAATTTTTCCGTACTGAATTTCAGACATTTTGGCCAAGTCACCACTACGGCGAGCTTTCTCTAATTCAATACGAGTATTTTCTAATTCAGCCTTGATATTCTGGGTGCCACTAAGTTCAGCTTTCTCCGCTTTCCACTCTTCTTCCAATTCAGAATATTCACGTTCTTTTTCTGCTAATTCTTCGTTCAGCATCTCTAACCGTTTTTTACTGGCATCATCAGACTCTTTTTTCAGTGCCTGCTGCTCAAGCTTTAATTGAATAACGCGGCGCTCAAGGCGATCCAATGCTTCTGGTTTAGAATCCATCTGCATACGCAAGCTTGCCCCTGCTTCATCAATCAGATCAATGGCTTTATCAGGTAGCATACGATCAGAAATATAGCGATGAGATAGTGTTGCAGCCGCCACGATTGCCGGATCAGTGATTTGGACGTGATGATGCAATTCATATCGCTCTTTCAGTCCACGTAAAATAGCAATCGTGTCCTCAACCGTAGGTTCTGCCACATAAACTTTCTGGAAACGACGCTCTAAGGCCGCATCTTTTTCTATATACTGACGATACTCATCAAGTGTTGTTGCCCCAACGCAATGCAGTTCTCCACGAGCCAGAGCGGGTTTTAACATGTTACCTGCATCCATTGCGCCTTCGGCTTTGCCAGCTCCTACCATGGTATGCAATTCATCAATAAATAGAATGACTGAACCTTCCTGTTTGGCAAGATCGTTCAAAACACCTTTCAAACGCTCTTCGAATTCACCACGGTATTTAGCACCGGCTAATAATGCTCCCATATCAAGAGACAGAACACGTTTGTTTTTCAGCCCCTCTGGAACTTCACCATTGACAATACGCTGTGCCAAACCTTCAACAATCGCGGTCTTCCCAACTCCTGGCTCACCAATGAGAACTGGGTTATTTTTGGTTCTGCGCTGCAATACCTGAATAGTTCGACGAATTTCTTCATCACGCCCAATCACAGGATCTAATTTTCCTTGTTCAGCACGCTCAGTCAGATCAATGGTATATTTCTTTAACGCTTGGCGCTGATCTTCTGCGCCTTGCTCATTCACTTTTTCACCACCGCGCATTTGTTCTATTGCCTTAGTGATTTTATCTTTGGTTGCTCCCGCCGCTTTCAACATGTCACTTAATGTTCCACGTTCTTCTATCGCTGCCAGAACAAAGAGTTCAGAAGAAATGAAGTTATCACCTGATTTTTGTGCAAGTTTGTCACACAGGTTTAAATAACGTCCCAACTCGTTGGATACCTGCACATCTCCACCATTGCCTTCTACTTTCGGCAATCGGTTCAGAGCTTGATTCAGTTGATTATTGAAGTTTCCCGTATCCACCCCTGCCGAGGCCAATAAAGGACGCACTGAACCGCCTTCTTGATTAATTAATGCACTCATCAAGTGGATAGGTTCGATGAATTGATTATCACGCCCTAATGCGAGGGATTGGGCGTCAGCAAGAGCAAGCTGGAATTTATTGGTAAGACGATCCAGACGCATAACACCTCCAATACTGGTCAGAATTTGCTACTGGAGACTAGATAAGGTCATTCCTTAAATATTCAAGGTCTTCTGAAAAGTTAATTGGAAACTTACCGCTATACGCCAAAGATCGTCCTGTAAAGTAGGTTATCGCAACCAGATTAAAGTTGCCATTCGCCCGGTATTACCATCACGACGATAGGAGAAAAAGTTTTCCCCCTCCGTGACTGTACATGCGGCTCCACCAAAAATTTCTGTTATTCCTACTGACTGTAACTTTAATTTAGCCAGTAAGTAAATATTTGCCAGAAACTTATCGCCATAAGGCGTAAAAGCTTGTTCCAGATCAGGATTGGTTGCGATGAAAGCTTCCCTAACCTCAGCCCCCACCTCAAATTTTTCAGGGCCAATAGCAGGCCCCAACCACGCACGGATCATGTCAGGTTTTGCGCTAAATCGAGACACAGTATTCTCCAACACTCCGGCACATAATCCGCGCCATCCGGCATGAGCCGCCGCAACCTCATCACCAGAAATACTGCAAAAAAGAACTGGCAAACAATCTGCTGTCATCACAGCACAAACCTGATCAGGTATATTCGTGTAAACAGCATCGGCCTGATTATTCACCAATGGCTGACCATCAAGTGTGATCACACGTGTTCCGTGTACTTGCTCCAACCATGTAGGTTGCTGCGGTAATTGGGCATATTCAACCAATAGCGTTCTATTCCGTTCCACGTATTCTGGAACGTCCCCAACATGATTACCCAGGTTTAAACTGTCATATGGGGGCTGGCTTACTCCACCTAAACGGGTAGTACTGCAAGCACCAACATTATCAGGCTGTGGCCAATCAGGAAAAATCAGTGGCGTCATTTACCTACCAATCCATCTCGTCTTTGAAAGTCTCAGCATCCACTTTCATCACTTCAATCAACTTAACCATATCGTCCGGTAATGGAGCATGCCATTCCATCTCAATTCCAGTGATCGGATGGTAAAGACGTAACATGGTTGCATGCAATGCCTGACGATCAAAATTGCGCATCGCTTCGCGAAATTCATCAGAAGCTCCTTTTAAGGGACGAGGCCGCCCACCGTACAGAGGATCACCCACCAACGGGTGTTTTATATGTGCCATGTGCACACGAATTTGGTGTGTTCTGCCTGTCTCCAAACGCAGACGCAATCGAGTATGCGCCCGGAAATGTTCCATAACACGATAATGGGTAACAGCAGGTTTACCCATAGGGTGTACTGCCATGTGTGTCCGTTTTGTTGGATGGCGGGAGATAGGTTCTTCTACCGTTCCTCCAGCCGTCATACATCCCAGAGCAACCGCTTCATATTCACGGGTTATTTCACGTAATTGCAAAGATTCCACCAAACGAGTTTGTGCCGGAACGTTTTTTGCCACAACCATTAGCCCTGTCGTATCTTTGTCAAGACGATGAACAATACCTGCACGGGGAACATCTGCAATTTCAGGATAATGATATAATAAGGCATTCAACACTGTACCGTCAGGATTACCTGCTCCCGGATGAACAACCAAATCACGTGGTTTATTGATTACCAAAATATCGTTATCTTCATAGACAATATTCAGTTCGATATCCTGAGGCTCCCAACGTGCATCTTCTTCAATGATAGCATCAACGGAGATTTCTTCACCGCCCAGGACTTTTTCTTTTGGTTTGCTAATTAATTTGCCATTAACTTGAACTTTATTATCCAAGATCCACTCTTTTATACGTGACCTGGAGTAATCAGGGAACAATTCAGCCAAAGCTTGATCTAAACGTTGACCAAGCTGAGATTCAGCGACTATTGCATTAAGTCGGATTTGTTGTGCCATATATAACTTCTATATTTTACGTTGAGTTTTGACGGCGAGGCCGTTTCATTTAAAATAGTGTGTTATTGTAACCCCATATTTTGCCGGGAGCTTCACGGACAGTCTCCCAGAAAACACTCAGAGGATAATCAACACGTGATGATTCGCATGAAATATCTGGTGGCAGCGACCACATTGAGCTTGGTTCTATCTGGATGCTCCAGCAATAAAGATGCTGTTCCTGATATTCCGCCATCTCAAATTTATTCAATTGGACAGGAAATGCTGCAAGAAGGTAACTATAAAGCGGCTATCAAGCAATTGGAATCCCTTGATAACCGATATCCTTTTGGCCCTTACTCCCAGCAAGTTCAACTTGATCTGATCTACGCCTATTACAAATCAGCGGAATACCCATTGGCTCTCGCATCCATTGACCGTTTCATGCGCCTAAATCCAACCCATCCTAATATCGACTATGTACTCTATATGCGTGGTTTGGTTTCGCAAGCTCTGGATGACAGTCTATTACAAGGCCTTTTCGGCATTGATCGATCAAATCGTGATCCTGAACATGCCCGTGCGGCATTCCGTGATTTCAACCAACTGGTACGCTATTACCCAAACAGTCAATATTCAACTGATGCTACCAAGCGGTTAATCTTCCTCAAAGAACGTTTAGCCAAATATGAACTTGAAGTTGTTCAATATTACACTAAACGCAATGCTTACGTAGCTGTTGTCAATCGGGTAGAACAGATGCTACGAGACTACCCTGATGCTAATGCAACTCGGAAAGCACTCCCTTATATGGAGTTAGCTTATAAAGAATTAGGATTGACGGCTGAAGCCAATAAAGTGGCACAACTGATCGCTGCCAACCCCGTATAAAATCTCATTCCATCAGGTTTGAACAAGTAATCAAAAACAGTAGCTAAATGGCTGCTGTTTTTTTATCTATTGTTTTTTATCTAATCATGAAGTTGCCAGGAATATCACTGCTGGGATGTGATTTTGTAAGACTTGCCTTTTTGTTTTGTTTAGCCAACAAACCGAACGCATCAGCACATTTTGTTCATGTTTGGCTATATCTTCATTATTTTCACCTTGAAAATAACTCAAGCTCTGTAATTATAACTTGATTTAATAATCCCATAACTGACTAATAATGACGCATAACTCTTTCCTTCGCAACAAATATTCTCCATATCTTCCTTAGCTATCACAATTCCGTCACTTACTGCCAAAATCACTCAATAAAAGTGATTTAGATCATTCTTTTTATGCCAAATGGCGCTATGCTGAATACATCAGAGACGGAGTAACATCAAAGAGGTAACTATATGTTAGTGAACATTACCAGCAAACAAATGGAAATTACCCCCGCAATTCGTAGCCATGTAGAAGACCGTCTAAGTAAGTTGAGCAAATGGCAAGTTAATCTAATCAATCCACATATCGTACTATCAAAAGAACCGCAAGGATTCTTAGTTGATGCCACAATTGGCACACCAAATGGCACGTTAGTGGCCAGCGCTAAACATGAAGATATGTACGCAGCAATCAATGATCTACTGACAAAATTAGAGCGCCAGCTCAATAAAGTGCAGCATAAAGCAGAAGCTCGTCGCACAGACAATAGTGTTAAAGAGTCCAATATCAACTTAGAAGTATAATCCCCCCTGATTCTTGTCCTAACGCGCTCATTGAGCGCGTTTTTACTGCCTGTTGACACTCCAAGCTAAATAGGTTAATTAAAATACATTATTGAAACCATAAAGTAGCATGCTAACAGGTCAAATGATTATCAAACCGTCTTTGTTATTTTTCTTTTTTTTCACCTTCTCATAAGGAGGTTGATTCGTTTCAAAGAAACTTTAAGAAGACGAATAAAAGCCTCCCATCGACAGGGAGGTTTTTTGTTTTACTGATCACAAACATATCTACGATACACAGGCTACACTCATAATAAGAATATCAGGAACATACTATGGAACGAGACTTAGTGAGTTTACGAGAAGAAATTAGTCATATTGATGCGGAATTGCTGGATCTACTTGCTAAACGCCGACAATTAGCCAGTGACATCGCCCAGACAAAACTGCTCGATCATCGCCCTATCCGAGATAAAAATCGTGAACGAGAGTTATTGAATGTATTGATTGATAAAGGAAAATCACGTGGATTAGATGGATTTTACATTACACGATTATTTCAGATGATCATTGAGGATTCTGTTCTCACCCAACAGGCATTATTACAACAATATCTGAATCAGACACCTTACGATTCTGCCCGTATTACTTTTTTAGGGCCAAAAGGTTCATATTCTCATATTGCAGCTCGACAATTTGCTGCTCGTCACTTTAATCAGTTGGTTGAATGCAGTTGTCACAAATTCTCAGATATTTTCTCACTGGTTGAGATTGGTCAGGCTGATTATGGCATCCTGCCACTGGAAAATACCAGCTCAGGGGCAATTAATGAGGTTTATGATTTATTGCAACATACCCCCTTATCCCTTGTTGGAGAGATAACTCTGCCAATCAACCACTGTCTATTGATTGCTGGGCAAACTGATATCTCAAGGATAAAAACCGTTTATAGCCATTCCCAACCTTTTCAACAATGTAGCCAATATCTCAATAAATATCCTGACTGGAATATTGTTTACTGTGAAAGCACTGCTGCTGCTATGCAAAAAGTGGCAGAACTCAACTCACCAGAAATAGCAGCATTAGGCAGTGAGGCTGGCGGCACTCTTTATGGATTACATGTTTTAGAAAACAACCTAGCAAATCAGCAAGAGAATAGCACTCGCTTTATTGTTGTTTCCCGCAAATCTATTGACGTATCCGAGCAAGTTCCTGCCAAAACCACGTTTATTATGTCAACCGGACAGCAAGCAGGAGCACTGGTTGATGCTCTCATTATCCTAAAGAAACATGATATCCCTATGAGTAAATTGGAGTCTCGCCCAATAAATGGCAAACCGTGGGAAGAGATGTTTTATATTGATGTACAAGCCAATCTACGTTCCATGAAAATGCAACAAGCATTGAAAGAATTGACGGAAATTACTCGTTTTCTGAAAGTGTTAGGATCTTACCCATCAGAAAATGTCATTCCTATCGATCCTATCTAAAGTAAAAAAACAAAACCGGATATTTCTATCCGGTTTTAAAATAAAACCTATACTCGGTTGTCACTTGCCTGCTGCAAGAGCACTCGACTTTCCTTCATAAATCGAGCTGCTTCATCGCCAAACCAATCACTCACTTGGTTAAAGCTCTCAATAAAAGCTGACTTATCTTGATGTTCCAAGATTTCCAGCACCTGCCCGAAACTTTGGTAATACCGACGTATAAGTGCAATATTTTCAGGACTAGACATAATAATATCAGCATACAATTGGGCATCTTGTGCAAATAATCGTCCTACCATCGCTAGCTCCAATCGATATATCGGTGAAGATAGTGAAAGCAATTGCTGTAAGTCGATATTTTCCTTTGCAAGATGTCGTCCGTAAGAGAAGGTAGTGAAATGACGCAACGCCTGAATGAAACTCATATTTTTATCATGCTTCTCTGCGGTGATTTGATGCAACCTCGCTCCCCATACTGATATCTGTTCCAAAAACCATTGATACGACTCTGGATAGCGTCCATCGCAATACACAACCACTTGCTTAGCAAAGCTACCTACATCTGGCCCAAACATAGGGTGCAACCCTAAAACAGGCCCTTTATGTACTTCAAGCATCGCATTTAACGGTCTTTGCTTGATTGAAGCCAAATCAACTAGAATGCACTGTTCTGGCAAAGGAGGTAATCGACGGATAATCTTGTCTGTCAAGTGAATAGGAACACTGACGATCACCATCCCTACTCCGGCTAATATATGTTCGGCGTTATCCCAATCGTCAGCTTCGAGCACCCTGACTTCATAGCCAGACAGCGTCAACAATCGACTGAATAATCGGCCCATTTTGCCTGAACCACCTACAATGACCACAGATCCCAAATGAGTACCGAGTTTTTTAAAGCCCTTGTTATTTTCACTGACATAAGACTCTCGCATAATTCGGCGTAATATATCTTCAATCAAATCAGGTGGAATTCCCATATTTTCCGCCTCCTGACGGCGGGAGGCCAACATAGTAGCCTCCCTATCAGGATCATAAATCGGTAAGCCGAGTTGACTTTTAACTTCACCAACTTGCGCTACTAAATTCATTCTTCTTGCCAGCAACGATAATAAGGTTTTATCTACCTCATCAATTTGAGCTCTCAACTGTGACAATTCTGTTGTCATATTGGTTATCCTGCTTTTTCCATCATTATGTTTCGATTAACCAAATATGGAGCGATTTGTTGGTGCAGTTTTCTCAATATTTGCTCCGTAGTCTGCCAGTTAATACAGGCGTCTGTCACCGAAACACCATATTTCATCTCAGAGCGAGGCTGTTCGGAGGATTGGTTGCCCTCATTAATATGGCTTTCCAACATAATCCCAATGATGGATTGGTTTTTGGACATCATCTGTTCAACAACAGAATCCACAACGATACTCTGGCGACGAAAATCTTTATTGGAATTACCGTGACTGCAATCAATCATCAGTGATGGTATCAGCCCTGCTTTAATCATTTGTCGTTCACAATCAGCAACATGTTCTGCACTGTAATTCGGCCCTACGCCGCCCCGCAATATCACATGTCCATTCGGATTACCCTGAGTTTGCAGCAAACAAACTTGACCTGACTGATTTATCCCCATAAAGCGATGAGGCATTGCTGCTGCTTTCATGGCATTAATTGCGGTATTCAAACTACCATCTGTGCCATTTTTAAATCCGACGGGTACAGACAATCCTGATGCCATTTCACGATGAGTTTGAGATTCCGTTGTTCTAGCACCAATTGCTGACCAACTAAATAGATCCCCTAAGTATTGTGGATTATTGGGATCAAGTGCCTCATTAGCCAAAGGCAATCCCATTTCTACTAGGTTCAACAGCAGGCGACGGGCAATATGCAGCCCCGCATCCATATCAAATGAACCATCCATATAGGGATCACTAATTAGCCCTTTCCAACCAACGGTTGTACGAGGCTTTTCAAAATAGACACGCATAACAATATACAGACAATCACTCAATTCAGAAGAAAGCGCTTTCAAACGACTGGCATAGTCCAGGGCAGCATCCACATCATGAATTGAACATGGACCACATACCACTAATAAACGAGGATCACGATGCTGAATAATGTCAGCGATAGTATTACGCGCGTTTGTGATGGCATGTCGATCATGGCTATTCAACGGATATTTCTGTTTCAACTCTTCCGGTGTGATGAGGACTTGCTCATCAAGGATATGAACGTTATTCAGAGCGTCTTTTTGCATGATCATTTCTACCTGCCTTGTCTGTTTAATGTTTGTCTAAGTGTCTGCTGGATAACATACCATGAGCCGTAAAGAATACAATCCAAAAACGTAAATATTTTCCACATACCGTAAATAATATTTTACATTAAAATGCAAAGACTATTGATATAGTGGAGATACTAACAATCCATTGAATTTTATTTTCATGTCAAAATATATAAATAATTTTTAAAGTTAATTCATTGTAAATGACAACTAACAATCGCATCAAAATAGAAATAATTTATTAACCACTTACATATAATTTATTACACAAATAAATACCTTTATAATCAAATAATAAAAACAAGATCTCAATCTCATTTTTATATAAATATTCTAATAATATTAAATATGTGTTTTTAATGTTTATATGAAACTATAAAAAAATTTTTATAAACAATAGCCATATCCAATAGATCTAAAGCTATGACTAACAGCATGTATATAAGTCATGCAGATGCAAAAATCCGTATTACCAACTTTTATTTATTTTTTAAACATTTGTTAAGGATAGATATGATAACGCTGCAATTTATTGTAATAATCATTTGCTTATTGATAGGTACGCGTTATGCGGGAATGGGATTGGGACTGATCAGTGGTATTGGACTCTTTATACTGACATTTGTCTTTGGCTTGGAACCAGGTAACCCTCCCGTTGATGTAATGCTGACTATTCTTGCTGTAATCGGTTGTGCATCCGTTTTACAAACAGCAGGTGGGCTAAATGTTATGATGCAATTTGCAGAACGCTTACTGCGTCGTCACCCGCAACATATCACCATTTTGGCACCACTGACTACTTGGATGCTCACTTTTCTTTGCGGTACCGGTCATGTGGTTTATACCATGTTCCCAATCATTGGCGATATTGCCTTGAAAAAAGGTATTCGCCCTGAACGGCCAATGGCTGTTGCTTCTGTCGCTTCCCAAATGGCAATTACCGCTTCTCCTGTATCTGTCGCCGTTGTTTCTTTGGTGTCAATTATTGCTGCCAGTCATGGTATTGGGCAGGCGTACGGGATCTTGGACATTTTGGCTGTTTCAATACCAGCATCACTCACTGGAGTAATACTTGCTGCATTATGGAGCTTACGTCGAGGAAAAGATCTTGATCAGGACGAAGAATTCCAGGCGAAAATCAAAGATCCAAAGCAACGTGAGTTTATTTATGGTGGTTCTGACACTCTATTGAATCAAGTCTTTCCTAAGCAAGCTTATTGGGCAACCTGGATTTTCTTTACCGCAATTGCTGTCGTAGTCTTATTTGGTGCATTCACCGAATTACGTCCTGCTTTTGAAGTAAAAGGTACACTAAAACCCCTTTCTATGAATCTGGTGATCCAGATGATGATGTTAATTGCAGGCTCCATTATATTGATGGCCTGTAAAATCAAAACCAGTGAAATCGCCAATAGTGCCGTGTTCAAAGCAGGTATGGTTGCGATTTTTTCTGTCTTTGGTGTGGCATGGATGAGTGATACCTTCTTCCACTCACATTTAGGTGAATTAAAACTAGTCCTAGAAGATGTGGTCCAGGCACAGCCGTGGACTTATGCCCTTGTACTGTTTTTAGTATCAAAACTGGTTAACAGCCAAGCCGCCGCCTTAACGGCCATTGCGCCAATGGGATTACAACTTGGAGTTGATCCTAAACTTCTGATTGCTTTCTTTCCTGCTGCCTATGGCTATTTTGTTTTGCCTACTTATCCAAGCGATTTGGCTTGTATTGGTTTTGACCGTTCAGGTACAACAAAAATCGGGAAATTCATTATCAACCACAGCTTTCTTTTACCAGGATTGCTTGGCGTCAGTGGCGCTTGTACAGTAGGATATATTTTAGCCAGTACGTTTATGTAACTTACTGTCTCCCTAACCTGACTTACAACTGAAAAAATAAGTTTCCTGATTTATAGCATGTAAAAAGGCCAGCATATGCGCTGGCCTTTGATAACTTTCGGATGTAGCGAAAGCGTATTATTTTGCGTTCAGACGCTCTTTAATACGAGCAGCCTTACCAGAACGCTCACGCAGGTAGTACAGTTTAGCTCTGCGAACAGCACCACGACGCTTAACGCTGATGCTGTCTACGACTGGGGAGTGAGTCTGGAATACACGCTCAACGCCTTCGCCGTTAGAAATCTTACGAACAGTGAATGCAGAGTGCAGACCGCGGTTACGAATCGCAATAACCACGCCCTCGAATGTCTGCAGACGCTTTTTAGAACCTTCAACGACCCATACCTTAACTTCCAAGGTGTCACCCGGACGGAATGAAGGTACGTCTTGCTTCATCTGCTCTTGTTCAAGTTGTTTAATAATGTTGCTCATAATAACTCTCTTACCCTAGGTAAACTGATATATCAAAGACATCCCTTTAGGATATGTCTGGATTAATTCGTTGCTTGATCTTGATATTCCCGTTGGAACTCAGATAGCAACATCCTTTGCTCGTCAGTCAGAGCTAGGTTTTCTAGAAGTTCGGGCCTTCTTAGCCAGGTTCGACCAAGCGACTGTTTCATTCGCCAGCGATTAATTTCAGCATGGTTTCCCGACAGCAAAACTGGGGGGACTTCCATACTATCTAACACTTCAGGGCGAGTATAATGTGGGCAATCCAACAATCCATCAGCGAATGAGTCTTCTTCTGCCGATGCTTGACGCCCTAATACGCCCGGAATAAACCGCGATATCGAGTCAATCATCGTCATTGCAGGAAGCTCTCCCCCGCTAAGAACGTAATCACCGATAGACCATTCTTCGTCAATTTCGGTTTGGATGATACGCTCATCAATACCTTCATAACGCCCGCAAACCAGAATTAATTTCTCATTTGCTGCCAGCTCACAAACTCCCTGTTGATCGAGTTTGCGTCCCTGAGGTGAAAGATAAATCACCTTTGCACCATCACCTGCCGAAGCTTTAGCTGCATGAATGGCTTCTCGTAATGGTTGCACCATCATCAGCATGCCTGGACCACCGCCATAAGGGCGATCATCAACAGTACGATGCCGGTCGTAGGTAAAATCCCTTGGATTCCAGCATTCGATACTCAACAGGCCATTTTTTACTGCCCGACCAGTTACCCCGTAATCGGTTATTGCGCGGAACATTTCAGGAAACAGGCTAATAACCCCAATCCACATACTGTGTCCCACTCATTTAAACCGTTTTTACCGGAGATTAAAAACCAGGATCCCAATCTACCTCGATGGTTTTGGTAGCGAGATCAACTTTCTTGATAACCTGCCCATCAAGAAACGGAACCAACCGCTCCTTGATACCGAATGCATCTTTCAGGTTTGCTTTTATTACCATCACATCGTTAGAACCTGTTTCCATCATGTCATGAATAGTTCCAAGGTTATAACCGACTGTATTTATTACTTGGCAGCCAATAAGGTCTTTCCAGTAATAATCACCCTCTTCCAGTGCTGGTAACTGGCTACAATCCACCACAACTTCACAGTTAGTGAATAAATTCGCCGCATCCCGATCGTCAATACCTTTGATTTTGACGATAATATCTTGGTTATGGTATTTCCATGCTTCCAGTTCAATGTGTTGCCACTGGCCTAAGCGTTGAATAAACCACGGTTGATATTCAAAAATGTCTTCGGTGTGTTCGGTGGAAGAAAAAACTCTGAGCCAACCACGAATGCCATATGCAGACCCTAACTTCCCCAATACAATTGGCTCAACAGGGTGCTTCAGGCCAGATTGTTTGCTCATTGTTACCACCGCGACAGATTAAGCTGCTTTCTTAGCGTCTTTGATCAGTGTAGCAACACGATCAGACACAGATGCACCCAGACCA
This sequence comes from Xenorhabdus sp. TS4, assembly GCF_014467265.1. Lineage (NCBI taxonomy): Bacteria > Pseudomonadati > Pseudomonadota > Gammaproteobacteria > Enterobacterales > Morganellaceae > Xenorhabdus > Xenorhabdus sp. TS4. The sequence goes on from NZ_NKHQ01000003.1 coordinate 200,155, forward strand.
ACCCAGTGTTCGATACGGTCCAGATCTAAACGCAGAGCTTCTGCTTTTCCTGAAGCGATTGGGTTGAAGAAACCAACACGCTCAATAAAACGACCATCACGCGCATTGCGGCTATCGGTCACGACTACTTGATAAAACGGACGCTTTTTTGCGCCGCCACGAGCTAAACGAATTGTTACCATAACATCCTCATTAGTTAGCAAAACAACCAGACTCCATCGAGGAATGGAGTCCGGCTGTCCATTAAAAGCCCGAAAATTTTACTCACTTTGGCGCAAAAAGCAATCCAAAGAACATTTTCTTTCGCAACTTTGTCGATTATCGCCCCATAAATCCCGGTGGCAGCATACCTTTCATGCCTCGCATCATTTTTGCCAAACCACCTTTCTTCATCTTTTTCATCATACGTTGCATTTCATCAAACTGTTTCAGCAAACGGTTGACATCCTGCACCTGTGTGCCCGATCCCATCGCAATACGGCGCTTACGCGAACCTTTGATGATTTCTGGTTTTTCCCGCTCTTTACGGGTCATGGAATTAATGATGGCTTCCATTTTAACCAGAAGCTTGTCATCCATTTGCGATTTGACGGCATCAGGGATCTGCGACATTCCCGGCATTTTGCTCAACATGCTAGCCATTCCGCCCATATTACGCATCTGTTTAAGCTGTTCCAGAAAATCGCTTAAATCAAAGCCGTCACCTTTTTTCAGTTTAGATGCCAATTTTTCCGCTTGGGTACGATCAACTTTGCTTTCAAGTTCTTCGATCAGTGAAAGCATATCCCCCATACCCAGAATGCGGGATGCAATGCGATCAGGATGGAAAGGTTCTAATGCATCCGTTTTTTCACCAACGCCGAGGAATTTGATAGGCTTACCAGTGATATGACGGATAGAAAGCGCAGCACCGCCACGCGCATCACCATCTACCTTGGTCAGCACAACCCCAGTTAATGGCAATGCTTCATTGAATGCTTTTGCTGTATTTGCTGCATCTTGACCCGTCATTGCATCAACAACAAACAGGGTTTCAACAGGATTAATAGCCGCATGAATCGCTATGATTTCATCCATCATAGCTTCATCAACATGCAGACGGCCTGCTGTATCGACTAACAATACATCATAAAATTTCAGCTTAGCATGTTGGATCGCTTTATTGACAATATCAACAGGTTTTTCCTGTGGATCAGAAGGGAAAAAGTCAACTCCAACTGTTTCAGACAAGGTTTCAAGCTGTTTGATCGCCGCGGGTCGATATACGTCAGCAGAAACAACCAAGACTTTTTTCTTGTTTTTCTCTTTCAGCAACTTACCTAATTTAGCAACGCTGGTCGTTTTACCTGCACCTTGCAAACCGGCCATAAGAATCACAGCGGGAGGCTGTGTGGAAAGGTTCAGTTCACTGTTAACCTCTCCCATCGCCTTAACCAATTCATTTTGAACGATTTTGACGAATTCCTGACCTGGAGTCAGACTTTTGTTAACCTCATGTCCCACAGCGCTTTCTTTGACTCGTGCAATAAAATCACGCACGACAGGTAATGCAACATCCGCTTCGAGCAAAGCCATACGAACTTCGCGCAGCGTATCTTTAATATTATCTTCAGTCAGCCGTCCGCGACCGCTGATATTGCGCAATGTGCGCGATAGTCTGTCAGTTAAATTATCAAACATTGTCTCAGCTCAGATATCTACAAGTGGGTCTACCTGTAAGGCAAATTTCGCAAATTATAGCACGATGATTATGTGATCTCTGCAAAGAGATTCCCAAGTATGATTAACAGCGGTTGGAGGCTACTCCTGCTAGCGGTATACTTAAATTTCAGGTTCAATCCATACCCAATGGATTTCATTGCGAAAACGATAAATGTTATGCTGATATTTTCAATTATTGCTTTATTTGCCTATCTCATTAGCCTGACGCTCATCGTGCCAGGTTTATTGCGCCAACAAAACAGTTATCAAAAACTGGCACTTTCTTTTGCCATTGTAGCGTTAGTCGCTCACGCGATTGCATTAAAATACCAAGTTTTTCATGTCAGCAGCGGGCAAAATCTCACTTTATTGAATTTAGGCTCAATTGTTAGCTTGCTTATGTGCATCATCATGACAGTCGTCGCTTTCCGTGGACGTGCATGGTTTTTACTGCCGGTTGTTTACAGTTTCGCCATGATCAATTTGATACTGGCTAGCATGATGCCGGGAGAATTCATTACTCATCTTGAAGATAGTATCGAATTATTTATTCATATTGGGCTGGCATTACTTGGCTATGCTACTTTACTCATTGCAGCTCTTTATGCATTGCAACTTGGTTGGTTGGATCATCAGCTTAAAAAGAAAAAACTCACATTTACCTCTGGTATTCCTCCATTGATGACAATTGAGCGGAAAATGTTTCACATTACCCAGGTTGGTGTAATTTTACTAACATTGACGCTCTGTACTGGCATTATGTACATGGATGATATTTTCAGTAAAGAAAATATCCATAAATCTGTTTTATCTATTATTGCATGGTTTATTTACGTTATTTTGCTTTGGGGGCATTATCATGAAGGGTGGCGTGGCAAGCGTGTTATTTGGTTCAATTTGATTGGTGCATTTATTCTGACACTTGCTTTTTTCGGTAGCAGGCTATTACAGGAAATGATGGTTTATTAATAAGTTAATTTATCATCGCCAATCTATATAATTATTAGGAAGGAATTCTGTTTTGGAGAATGTCTCAACAAGTACACTGATTATAATTCTTGTTGTTATGGTTATTGTTTCGGCTTATTTCTCTGCCTCTGAAACTAGCATGATGACAATCAACCGATATCGCTTACGCCATTTAGCTAAACAAGGGAGCAATCCCGCACGCAGGGTGGAATCTCTGCTGCGTCATCCAGACAGACTCATTAGCCTGATACTTATCGGTAATAATCTTGTCAATATTTTGGCGTCCTCCCTTGCTACTATCGTTGGTATGCGACTCTATGGCGATGCCGGTGTTGCTATTGCAACAGGTGTACTCACATTCATTATTCTTATTTTTTCTGAAGTGATGCCAAAGACCATTGCAGCGCTTTACCCTGAAAAAATTGCATTCCCAAGTAGCTTCCTGTTACGCCCACTAGAAAAAATTATGCTGCCCCTTGTTTGGTCATTTAATAAGATCAGTTTGCTGTTTATGCGCTGTTTGGGTATCAAAACCTCTAATATCCGCAGTGATGCCGTCAGTAAAGACGAGCTACGCACAATTGTAAATGAATCAAACGTCAATCTATCACGCCGAAATCAAGATATGCTGCTCTCAATATTAGATCTTGAGAAAGTCACCGTTGGTGACATTATGATCCCACGTAATGAAATTGTCGGTATTGATATTAACAATGATTGGAAGTGCGTTATCAAGCAACTGACACACTCTCCACATGGACGTATTGTGTTATATCGAGATTCCCTTGATGATGCTATCGGTATGCTCCGAGTACGTGAGGCCTATCGACTGATGATGGAGAAAAAAGAATTTACAAAAAGAAATTTACTCAAAGCCGCAGATAAAATCTATTTCATCCCAGTTAGCACGCCATTAAATATCCAGCTTATTAATTTCCAACGTAACAAACAAAAAGCTGGCCTAATCGTTGATGAATATGGCGATATTCAAGGATTAGTGACTGTCGAGGATATTTTGGAAGAAATTGTCGGCGATTTTACCACTTCCATGTCACCAACTCTGGCAGAAGAAGTCCTTCCACAAAGTGACGGCTCCGTTCTGGTTGATGGCACAGCCAATATCCGTGAATTAAATAAGGCTTTCGGTTGGGCGCTTCCCGAAAACGGTCCAAGGACAATGAATGGAATGATTTTGGAAGAACTAGGTGAAATTCCTGAATTAAATGCTAACGTACAGATTAATAAATACAATTTTGAGGTTATTGCGGTGCAAGATAATGTTATCAAGCAAGTTCGTGTAACGCCGATACACCAAAATACAGAATAAAGTATAAAATTAATTCAGTGAATAATTTAACCACTATAAAACATTCAAATTAATACTCAATCTAATTTGTCTATGTAACTAAAGGAAAATAATCAAAAAAATCTGGTAATTTCAAAAATATAAAGAGAAAAGAACACCAATGCAGGGCTAGCAGAATAAGCTAGCCCCTCAATAATATAAAACAGATCTGACTACTTAACCAAAAGCTCCATCACCAAATGTAATAGTCGTTGAGGTACCATATCTAACAAACTAAACTTGAAGCCCCACCAGTTTTTCTTCAGGCAATGCCAATTCATCGTTATAATTGACACGAACACCAGAATCAAGGATACGCTGAGCAATATCTTGAGCTTCTTTCAATGAGTGCATTTCATATGTACCGCACTGATAAATGTTTAATTCTGGGATCTGGTTCTGATCTTGAACTTTTATCACATCTTCCATTGCCGCTTTCCAAGACTCAGCCACTCTCAATTCTTCTGGAGCACCAATTAAGCTCATATAAAAACCAGTACGACATCCCATTGGAGAAATATCAATGATTTCAACACCGTCACCGTTCAAATGATTGCGCATAAAACCCGCAAACAAATGCTCAAGTGTGTGAATACCTCGTTCTGGCATCACTGCTTTATTAGGAACACAAAAACGTAAATCAAATACTGTGATAGTATCGCCGTGAGGCGTTTTCATTGTCTTGGCAACTCTAACAGCAGGTGCCGCCATACGAGTATGGTCAACTGTAAAACTATCCAACAAAGGCATAATACTACCTCCTAAGGTATCAGATTTTTTACGAAGATTTTTTCAGATAGATGAAACCTTTTCATTTGCGGCTGGTCATAAGATATGAAGACGCGCAAAATTGTTATCATCCCTATTCTCTAAGATATTTTATTTGGCCACCAGTGGTGGCCATTTTCTTTTTTAACGCCCTGCATGAAGTTTTAAATACTCTTCAAAGCTCATGTTATCTTGCTGTTCAAGGTCATGCTGACGCGACACAGAAGCTTCACGCTCAACAGAAAAATTTTCATCATTCAGAATTGAATAATGTTCTTCAATCAATTCGTTATGATACTGACCTGCCAGTTCCAACCCAAAACCAACTATCCCCTGAGATTTCATCTTGTCCAGGACACGCGCTGAAAACGTCAGTGATGGATCTTCAAACATGTTAACCAATTCTTTACAGACTGATTGATATTGAGTCCCTGAACAGGCATCCAGAATTTCAGCGACTCGCTCTAAATCCCTGAATAACTCCTGTCCTACGATCTTCAGCGGCTGTTGCTCAACCCCATAACCAAGGTCGATAGATAACTCTGGTTTGCGCCCTTCTAAGATAACCTTATTCCAGTTTCCACGACAACAGGCAAGTTCCTCATTTCCCATTTCAGGGGCATCAGCCAGAGCACACCATATCAAAAATAAGTCAAGAAAACGAATTTGCGTCTCATCAACCCCAATGGAGGAAAAAGGATTAATATCTAAAGAACGCACTTCAATATATTCTATACCACCTCTCAACAAAGCATCTGAAGGTGATTCTCCCTCTTTCGTGACTCGTTTTGGCCGAATTGGTGCGTACAACTCATTTTCAATTTGAAGAACATTAGTATTGAGCTGTAAGTACTTATTTCCTTTTTTGATACCGATTGCCGCAAATTCTTCAGATGGCTTATGAATTGCTTTCTTAAGCCCCTCTACATAGGTATGAAGATGATTAAAAGTAATATTCAGATCACTTTGCGATTTATTGGTATACCCCAAGTCACTCATCCTCAACGAAGTCGCATAAGGCAGATAACAAGTCCCTCTTTCTGTTTCCTCAAAAGATAATGCTGTATTTCGCCCACGTAAGAATGAAGAACAGATTGCCGGTGATGCACCAAATAAATAAGGGATCACCCAGCCAAAGCGGTAATAATTACGAATTAAACGAAGGTAGCCATCTGAAATCTGCTCTTTTCCTGTTTCGGCGTCTTTAATACCTAACCACGCCTGCCAAAAACTCATTGGCAGAGAAAAGTTATAATGCACACCAGAAATTGTTTGCATTAGTGCGCCATAACGGCTCTTTAATCCTTCACGGTACAAGGTCTTAAAGCGGCCCAAGTTAGACGTACCATATTGAGCCAAAGTGATATTTTCTTCTTCGTCGATAAAACATGGCATACTTAAAGGCCACATTTTTTCATTGTCCAGATTCCGGGCGGTATAGATATGCAAATCTTTAAGGAAAGCAATGGTTCTATCTATATTACTATCAACAGGGGTAATAAACTCCAATAGAGATTCAGCAAAATCAGTTGTAATCCATTTATGCGTTAAAGAAGCACCAAGTGATTTTGGATGCTCCGTCTTAGCTAAATGACCGTCTGGAGTAACACGCAATGTTTCACGCTCAATGCCACGACAAATACCGTTTAATACAGTTGGGTTTGCCTCTAACCATGACAATGCTTTTGATACGTCCGGGATCAATTTGTCCTCCCGTGGAGTTTAAAAGATTATTACTAAAAGTTTACTTTATATGAAACAAGTCAAGTTGTCGCTGATTACATAGAGGTAGCAATGCACTTCCGCCCAAATTATAAACAGAATTAATAAAACAAATGTTATATTTGAACGGAAATAAAAAGAAAAACCCCTGCCTTATCGGGCAAGGGTTTTAAGCTGGTGCATCCAGGAGGATTCGAACCTCCGACCGCTCGGTTCGTAGCCGAGTACTCTATCCAGCTGAGCTATGGATGCATTGTCGGTTTTCTATTTCTTTTCAGGCACTATTGATTGCCTGACTTGATAGAATTAGGTCATCCCAAAAATCAGGATATTTAAAATGGTGCATCCAGGAGGATTCGAACCTCCGACCGCTCGGTTCGTAGCCGAGTACTCTATCCAGCTGAGCTATGGATGCATTGTCGGTTTTCTATTTCTACTCAGGCGCTGTTGATTGCCTGACTTGATAGAATTAGGATCTCCCAAAATCGGGACATCTAAAATGGTGCATCCAGGAGGATTCGAACCTCCGACCGCTCGGTTCGTAGCCGAGTACTCTATCCAGCTGAGCTATGGATGCATTGTCGGTTTTCTATTTCTACTCAGGCGCTGTTGATTGCCTGACTTGATAGAATTAGGATCTCCCAAAATCGGGACATCTAAAATGGTGCATCCAGGAGGATTCGAACCTCCGACCGCTCGGTTCGTAGCCGAGTACTCTATCCAGCTGAGCTATGGATGCATTGTCGGTTTTCTATTTCTGCTCAGGCGCTGTTTATTGCCTGACTAGAATTGAAGATACCTAAAAAATCGCGGTGTTTAAATGGTGCATCCAGGAGGATTCGAACCTCCGACCGCTCGGTTCGTAGCCGAGTACTCTATCCAGCTGAGCTATGGATGCATATTAATGGCGGTGAGGGAGGGATTCGAACCCTCGATGCAGCTCTTAACCACATACTCCCTTAGCAGGGGAGCGCCTTCAGCCTCTCGGCCACCTCACCATTTTTAAAACCTGCGACTTAGATGTTTTCACTTCGTAGCTCTTCGAATCTTTACTTCCGGTATTTACTCAGAAGCTTCTCTTCAAGCCCTTCGTCGCTGCGATGGCGCACATATTACTTTCCCTGCCTGATAAGTCAAACAATTTTTCGAAACTTTTTTCCGTTTGAACACTTAGCACACAAAATGCTTGGTTTAGCATCTAACGGACTGTTTTATCAACAATGAAATTGTCTAAAAACCGTTAAAATTGATGAAAATGATTATTCATCTCTATGGCCTCATGAACGATGCTTTTTCAACAGATAGAAAATAAAAAGACATGAGAGAATAGAATCAAGGTATCAAAAAGAGATAAACATAGTAGGGTGACAAAAGAAGGAAGTAGAGTAGCGCCCAAGTCTTAAAAAAGCATGGACGCCATTCTTGAATTAAAAAGTTGTAGGCTGAGATTTCTCCGCCTGAATCCGTTGATAAATTTCTTCACGGTGAACAGAAACTTCCTTGGGCGCATTTACACCAATGCGAACTTGGTTGCCTTTAACTCCCAGTACTGTGACTGTTACCTCATCGCCTATCATGAGCGTTTCACCAACTCGACGAGTCAGAATAAGCATTCTTTGCTCCTTGAAAATTTAAAAGAGTCGGGTCTCTAGGTTTCCCCGCTATTATCCATCAAACACCGTGAAAACGTAAAGCAATGGTATCTACTTAAAGTATAAGCAGTTTTGAACACATTTCCTATATCTATAGGATAGCTAAAATATAAGTATGTGCCCAACATTTCAACAATTTCACAACAAAAAACATTTGACACCATAAAAAAATGCTTTCATGGTGCCACTGCTGTCACGGCAATACCAACTATAACCGCAATGTTACCCACTCTTCTACACTAGCTAATGCGGAAGGAAGAGCTGTTACATCGGTCCCGCCAGCCTGAGCCAGATCAGGACGTCCTCCTCCTTTACCTCCAACCTGTTGGGCAACAAAAGAGATTAAATCGCCTGCTTTTATTCTAGCAGTCAAATCCTTCGTTATACCAACAATTAGACTGACTTTATCACCAGTCACTGTAGAAAGCACAATAATTGCTGATCCTAACTGATTTTTTAGATCATCAACCATCGTCCTAAGCATTTTCGGTTCTATATCACCTAATTGTGTCACCAGTAGACGAACACCTTGGATTTCCTTGGCTTGGTTTGCCAAGGAAGAACTTTCCTGAGCTGCTTGCTGAGATTTCAACTGTTGCAACTCTTTTTCCAACTGTTTCGTTCTATCCAGTGTCGTTTTCACTTTCTCATTCAGGCTACTGATATCACCTTTCACCAGATGAGCGATGTCTTGCAGTAAATCAGCCTGCTGATAGATAGAGTTTAATGCAGTTTGCCCCGTAATAGCTTCAATACGGCGAATTCCTGCTGCTGTACCTGATTCACTGGATATACGGAACAACCCTATATCACCTGTGTGACTCGCATGAGTACCACCACATAATTCGGTAGAAAAACCTCCCATGCTAAGTACACGTACTTTTTCGTCATACTTCTCGCCAAACAGCGCCATAGCACCTTTGGTTTTTGCTTCTTCCAGCTCCATTAATTCTGTAACAATTGGTGAATTTTTGCGAATCTCTTCATTCACCAAGTTTTCGACTTGACGGATCTGTTCTGGCTTCATGGCTTCAAAGTGAGAGAAGTCAAAGCGCAGATACTTATCATTTACCAAAGAACCTTTCTGGGCAACATGTTCTCCCAAAATTTGACGTAATGCCGCATGTAACAAATGGGTCGCTGAGTGATTCAAACGAATCGCACCTCTGCGTACCACATCAATTTCAGCATTAACTGTATGATTAACGCTCAAACTACCACTTGTTAATTTACCAATGTGACCGATTGCCTGAGCATATTTTTGTGTATCGACGACGTCGAATACACCATTGTCGTACGACAATTTACCCGTATCACCAACCTGTCCACCAGATTCAGCGTAGAATGCAGTTTTATCAAGTACAATGATCGCTTCTTCACCAGCGTGAATTTGCTCAACGGCTTGGCCATTGCGGAAGATAGCGATAACAGCAGCTTGCTGTGAATTATGTTCATAACCACAAAAATCACTACGTCCATCAACTTTGATCAGTTCATTGTAATCAGTACCAAAGCCACTGGATTCACGAGCACGACGACGCTGGTTTTCCATCGCTGCATCAAAACCAGCCTCATCTACTTTAATATTACGTTCGCGGCAAACATCCGCAGTCAGGTCAACAGGGAAACCATAGGTATCATACAAGCGGAAAGCGGTTTCGCCGTCGAGCGTATCACCAGATAATTTAGCCAGCTCTTCATCCAGCAACTGCAAACCACGTTCCAAAGTACGAGCAAACTGTTCTTCTTCGGTTTTTAATGCCTGCTCAACCAAAGTCTGCTGCTGTTTCAGCTCTTCACCAGCCGCCCCCATGAATTTAATCAATGGTGCAACGAGCTTGTAGAAGAAGGCCTCTTTTGCCCCCAACATGTTGCCATGACGAACAGCACGGCGAATGATACGACGAAGTACATAGCCACGGTTTTCGTTGGATGGAATAACCCCATCGCAAATCAGGAACGCACATGCACGAATATGGTCTGCAACAACACGCAGAGATTTATTGGTAAGATCTCTTGCTCCTGTCACTTCTGCAACCGAAGCAATTAAGCTTTGGAATAGGTCAATCTCGTAGTTGGAGTTGACGTGTTGCAAGACGGCTGTGATACGCTCCAGCCCCATGCCAGTATCAACGGAAGGTTTTGGCAACGGCTCCATAGTGCCATCGGCATGACGATTGAATTGCATGAAAACGATGTTCCAAATTTCAATATATCTGTCACCGTCTTCTTCTGGGCTGCCTGGAGGGCCTCCCCAAATATGTTCACCGTGGTCGTAGAAAATCTCCGTACAAGGACCACATGGCCCAGTATCCCCCATTTGCCAGAAATTATCTGACGCATATGGAGCACCTTTGTTATCCCCTATACGAATGATTCTTTCTGCTGGAACACCGACTTCTTTATGCCAAATGTCATAAGCTTCACCGTCTGTCTCATAGACAGTAACCCACAGCTTTTCTTTTGGCAGGTTAAACCACTCTTCGCTGGTCAATAACTCCCATGCGTATTTAATTGCATCTTGTTTAAAATAATCGCCAAAACTGAAGTTACCCAACATTTCGAAGAAAGTGTGGTGACGGGCTGTATAACCCACATTTTCTAAATCGTTATGTTTACCGCCAGCACGAACGCAGCGCTGAGCCGTTGTTGCTCTAGAATAAGGTCTATTATCCAATCCTAAAAAAACATCTTTAAACTGGTTCATCCCTGCGTTAGTGAACAACAATGTTGGATCATTGGTTGGCACCAACGAGCTGCTTGGTACTATCTGGTGCCCTTTAGTATGAAAAAAGTCAAGAAACGCTTGACGGATCTCAGCGGTGCTTTTGCTCATAATTGTCCCGAAATCAAGCTGAAAAAACAGATCTATGAATGGTTGAGGTGGTATATCGCGTCACCATTTCAACTCACGAATAAATTAAAGTAGGGTTAAGATAGAGTGTCTTCCATAAGAAGTAAAATCCCATATAAATCCATTCGCTTTCCAGCATTGTAATTCGTCTAAAGATTTTCTGAAAGTCTGTTCGTTACACCTGTTTCAATACGCCTATTTCAAGGATGTTTATTTCCTCCAGGAAAACAGGCATAAAAAAAACCACACCGGATATGGATGTGGTTTTTAAAAGCCAAATTAGTTCTGTATTATGACTGAATTGGAAGACAAATAAGTAATTAAAACTCTTCGTGATTCACTTCTTCGCCGTTGTCTTCATAATCTGTCACGTAATCCGTAGCTGCACTACTGAACTCACCTGTATTATTCAACAATAAGTCGCGCAGTTTTTTATCCAACCCGGATGCAATTTCTGAGTGTTCTTTCAAATACATAGTGGCATTGGCTTTACCTTGTCCAATTTTTTCACCATTATAGCTATACCATGCACCTGCTTTTTCTACCATTTTGTGTTTAACACCCAGATCGACCAACTCACCAAAAGTGTTGATGCCTTCACCATAGAGAATTTGGAATTCGGCCTGTTTAAATGGTGCAGCAACCTTGTTCTTGACCACTTTCACACGCGTTTCGCTACCAACCACTTCGTCGCCATTTTTCACCGAACCAGTACGGCGAATATCCAAACGGACAGATGCGTAGAACTTCAGCGCATTACCACCTGTGGTCGTTTCGGGGTTACCAAACATTACACCAATTTTCATGCGGATCTGGTTGATAAAAATCAACAGAGTATTCGAGTTTTTCAAATTCCCCGCTAGCTTACGCATCGCTTGGCTCATCATACGTGCAGCCAGGCCCATATGAGAATCGCCGATTTCACCTTCAATTTCTGCTTTTGGTGTTAATGCGGCAACAGAGTCAACAATAATCACATCAACCGCACCAGAACGTGATAGGGCATCACAGATTTCCAATGCCTGTTCGCCAGTATCAGGCTGAGAACACAACAGATTATCAATATCTACACCCAGTTTTTTCGCATAAACCGGATCAAGAGCATGTTCGGCATCAATAAAAGCACAAGTTCTGCCTTCGCGCTGGGCAGCGGCAATGACTTGCAGTGTCAGCGTTGTTTTACCGGAAGATTCTGGTCCGTATATTTCAACAATACGGCCCATTGGCAAACCACCCGCACCCAATGCAATATCCAGTGACAGGGAACCGGTAGAGATGGTTTCAACATCCATTGAGCGGTTTTCACCCAAACGCATGATGGAACCTTTACCAAATTGTTTCTCAATTTGGCCCAGCGCTGCTGCTAGTGCTTTTTGTTTGTTTTCATCGTTAGCCATGTTTACTCCTTCGCAAGCAATGAAGGGGCTGCCTCACTGCTGATAAACTGTTTCTGATACCAAAGTGCCGTATGATTATACTGTATAATCATACAGCATCAAGCTAATTTTTTATGATTTCATCCAATAAGGTTTTCAAAGAAAAAAGGACGGCTTGCAGACGCACAGCATTGCGCCCCCCCGAAAAATGCTGGCGATATGTTACAGTCTGGATGTTTTCATTAACGTAAAAGGCAAACCCAAACCAAACTGTGCCAGTCGGTTTTTCCTCACTTCCTCCTTCTGGCCCAGCAATGCCGCTGACCGCAACAGAAACATCGGCCTTAGCGACAATTAATGCCCCTGTAGCCATCTCTTTTACGATCTGCTCACTTACCGCACCAAATTGCGCCAATGACTCTGGCAAGACGCCCAGCATTTCATGCTTAGCATCATTACTGTAAGTCACAAAACCACGATTAAAGTAGGCTGAACTTCCCGCAATATCTGTGATCACTTTAGCTATCCAACCCCCTGTGCAAGATTCTGCACAGGTCACGGATAATTTTTTCCGTTTTAATCTCTTTCCAAGTTCAATACTAAGCTGATTCAGGATTTTTTCATCCATAACAGGCCTTCAATTCTATAAGAAATTAATTTTTCCGAAGCAGATCCCAAATCCACAGCCCCCCAATTGCCAAAGAAAGCAAGATACCAAAACCAATGCCAACAGCAACGACCGAAGCTCCCGCCATAACGGAAACCGAATACAGCCCTAACATTACCAGCATAGCACTATTTTCGCCCAAATTTTGCACAGCAACGGCTTTGCCTGCCCCCATCGAATGCTTTCCATGTTCTTGCAATAGCGCATTTAATGGAACGACAAAAAGGCCACCAAATACGCCAAGGACGATCAAAATTAAGTAGGAAAATATGATTGATTGCTGAGTAGCAAAAAGAATGACCATGAACCCAATTAAGATCCCCGCAGGCATACAGCGACGCACGGTTTTCAATGTAATAAACCGCGCAGCTAAACCTGCTCCAACAATGATACCAATCGCAACTACTGCATTCATCAATGTAGGGGTCGTATTGCCATCAATCCCCAGCATAACAGGAACCCATGCTACTAACAGGAAGCGCAGCGTGATACCCGCTCCCCAAAATAGGCTAGTACCTACCAGTGAGAAGCGCGTTTCCTGATTACGCCAAAGTGAAGCACAAACCGTCATGCAATCCCCCAACATTTTTTTGGGATTCCAACCCTTTCCTTTACGAGCCGCCGCCAGGCGAGGTATAAAGAAATTGGATACGACTGCAGCACCATACGATAAGGCACAAAGCCCTAATGCCAGTACCAGGCTAACATCAGAGAGGAAACCGCCAGCAACTGAGCCAATCAAGATAGCTGCAATAGTAGAAGCCTCCATCATGCCATTGGCTTTTACCAAACGCCCACCATCTGTTAACTCCCCCAATATCCCATACTTAGCAGGAGAATAGGCCGCTGCCCCAATTCCCACTAAGGTATATCCCAGAAAAGGATTCATATCGATACAAATGCTGATGGCGCCAAGCAATTTGACGCCATTAGAAAAGAGCATGACACGCCCTTTTGCAAACCGATCAGCAATTTGCCCGACAAAAGGGGCAAATATGATATAAGCCAGAACAAAAACAATTTGCAGTGCTGGCCAACTCCATTCAGGGTAAGACTCTGCCTTTAATTGGGCTAAGATGGCAAAGAACAGAGCATTATCAGCAAAAGCAGAAAGAAATTGTGACAGCAATACTGCTTTCATTCCGCGGGTTAGTAGAGGTTGTGTCTCCATTTCCTTACTCCTGTTCGGCCATTTCTCTTAGGGTGACAAAATCCGGTTTGCCACTGCCAAGCAAAGGAAGTTGCTTCACATAACGAATATCACGTGGAACCGACAACTCAGGCATCCCTATTTCACGCGCCACTCCCAGCATTCTGTTTCTATTTAGATTCGCATCTGTAGTGAACAATACCAGTGCTTCGCCTTTGCTTCGATCACTCCTGGTTGTAGCCGCATGTAGCGCATCAGTAGAAACGTGAGAAGCTATTTGTTCTACCGCTTCAAGAGAAACCATTTCCCCTGCAAGCTTGGCAAATCGTTTCACCCGTCCTTTGATCGTACAGAAACCCTCTTCATCAATAGAAACGATATCTCCGGTATCATACCACCCGATTTGATTATTCCCTTCGGCGTCTTCGGCAGATGGTGGTTCCAAACGATCAGGTGCTTCAACTCGCAGATATCCTTTCATAACATTTAGCCCACGTAGCTGTAAGCGGCCTCCTCCTTCAATACCCTGTATAGGCAACAAACGGGCTTCCATACCAGGTAAGATCCGCCCGACTGTTCCCGTTTTTGCCGCCATCGGTACATTGATTGCCACTACCGGCGCACACTCCGTCACCCCATAACCTTCCAGAATACGGATACCAAATTTATCTTGCCAAACTCGCTTGGTGTTTTCGGACAGTTTTTCTGCTCCAGCCACCACATAACGCAGACGGGCAAAATCATAAGGATGGGCAAAACGAGCATAATTGCCTAAGAAAGTCGAAGTTCCGAATAACACGGTACAATTTTGGTCATAGACCAGTTCAGGCACGACACGATAATGTAAGGGGCTTGGATAAAGGAATACACGACTGCCTGTCATTAATGGAGTAAATAGACCAACTGTTAGGCCAAAAGCATGAAACAGTGGTAATGAAGACATAAAGCGATCCAGCGGAGTAAAATCAGCAACAGTTTTTATCTGCTCCACGTTCGCCAATAAGCTGGTATGGCTGTGAACAACACCTTTTGGTGCACCTTCTGAGCCTGACGTAAACAGGATCAATGCATCATCATCCGGCTTTTGCGAAGTCAAAATGGCTTTGGAAGGGAAAATCAAATGCCACAATATCCAAAGCTTATCTTCCCGCGTGATCGTGTCCTTTAAATCTTCGAGATATACCCAATTAGCTTCAGTCACCTGTTCTGGCAGATGAGACAATTGTCCTTTTTCCAGAAATTGGCGGGATGTTACGATGGTTTTAATGGTTGCCGCCTGCATGGCATTCTTAATGCCGCGGCTTCCTGCCGTATAGTTCAAAAGAGCCGGTACTCGCCCTTTTAACGAAGCACCATATATGGTAGCCGCCATCACAGTCGCATTCGGCAACAGCAGGCCGATGTGTTCACCTTCTTGTGTAAAGCGTTCTAAGATCCGGCTAATTCCCAATATTTTTTTCAGTAATGAATGATAGCTATCTTCTTTAAAATTCACATCTTCAATACAGAACTTAAAACGGCCAAAGCGTTTTTGTGCAGTTAGGTAAGCGCTGAATAACGTCTCCTTTGGGCGCGTCTGCATTCTCACATCCATCATAATAGCGTGGAGATGTTCTCCTGCTAAACGACGACGTGTTGTTGAATCAGGTGCATCCGGCATTGGCAGATCAACGGCAGGTAAAATTTTGAGGGTGATTTTCGGGAACCAATGCAGCTTCACAATGCCTTTTAACCGACCAAAAACCGTTTGTTCTGCCCCCTCAATTCGGATTGGTACCACTTTTGCGCCTGATTTCGCGGCAATAAAAGCGGCACCATCATAAATTTTCATAAGGGAGCCAGTTACGGTGATCCTCCCTTCAGGGAAAATCACAATCGGACGCCCTTTCTCCACTTCTTTAACCAATGTCCTGACTGCCATTGGGTTATTAGGATCCAAAGGTACAACATCCGCATAAGATTTGATAAATTTGAGAAAGCCGCGAGTTGCAATATTAGAATAAATAGCAAATACAGGCTTTATCGGCAGGAATAGCCCAATTAACAGGCCATCCAGAAATGAAACATGATTGGGAGTAATAATGCATTTGGTGTGTTGTTGTAACTGTTTGGTATCACCTTCAATGGTAACCCTGAAGAGTACACGAATAAGTAATCGAATAAAATTTAAGAGCATATCCATATCTCAAATATAATTAATAAAATTAAAGTGAGTAAATAGAACGATACTATAAGTTGTATGGGCGATTTGTTATATCAGATTTCCCTGTCAGTTAGAAAATAAACTTAAACGCCGTTGATATATCAAATTCGTTTGTTTTTCTGGTTTAAAATATAAGATTTAACGTGAGATACGATATCTTCTGTTGCGAGATTGGCATCAACGATGAAATTGGCACACTCTTGGTATAGCGGCTCTCTTTCAACCAATATTCCCTCCATTTCTTCTATAATGGACTTCCCTGTCAGACTGGGACGCTGTGAATTTTCTGGGTTAAGAGATAATCGCTGACTCAAAACTTCTGCGGATGCCTGTAAATAAATCACAATACCATTTTGTTGCATATACTGGCGATTCTCAAGCGACAGCACCATTCCTCCACCTGTTGAAATGATACGTTCACTTTGGCTAACTGCTTTCAACGTTTGGCTTTCTAATTTTCTGAAATGTTCCCAGCCATATTGTTCAACAAGATCAGCTATCGTCATTTTACTCATGGTCTGAATACTTTCATCGGTGTCAATAAATTTATACGACAGCGCTTCAGACAACAACTTACCTATTGTCGTCTTCCCTGCACCTCGTGCACCTACGATGAATAGAGTTTGTTTCATTTCGTTGTTTTCCCGAAGAGTCTATAAAATTAAGCCTAAACACAGAGTGTAGTCACTAAATATTTACACTAGTGTAAAAAGGTATTTTTGATGGATTAAAAAGTCACACTGAAAATTTAAGTGTGACCCAACATAGTTCAATAAAATCTAATTAAAGTAGGATATGGTCAACTACGAGGCAAATAATCACCATAACCGATCCACTTATACGTTGTCAGTGCATCAAGTCCCATTGGGCCTCGGGAGTGTAATTTCTGAGTACTGACAGCCACTTCAGCCCCCAAACCAAATTGTCCGCCATCAGTAAAGCGCGTGCTGGCATTTACATATACTGCGGCTGAATCCACATGGCGTACAAAGTAATCAGCTTGCTGCAAAGATTCCGTCAGTATCGCATCGGAATGGGCTGTGCCATAAGTACGAATGTGCTCAATAGCTCGATCGATATCGCTAACAATTTCCACATTCATATCTAAAGATAACCATTCATCACAGTAATCTTCCTCTGCCACTTCAACGACAGTTGCAGGGCCATCTTTCAGCAATGTCATTGCTGATTTGCTTGCGTGTAATATCACGCTCTGCTCTTTCATTTTGGTACTCAAAACTGGCAGAAAATCGGCTGCTATTTTTTCATGCACCAATAATGTTTCCAGTGAATTACAGGCACTTGGACGCTGGACTTTCGCATTAGTAATGATTTCCAGTGCTTTTTCAATATTGATGGTTTCATCCACAAATGTATGACAAACGCCAATACCGCCAGTAATCACGGGAATAGTCGATTGTTCCCGGCACAATTTATGTAACCCAGCCCCGCCTCGAGGGATCAACATATCGACATAACGATCCATTTTCAGCAATGCAGCCACCAATTCACGATCAGGTTTATTGATAGCCTGAACCGCAGCTGCCGGCAATCCACTTTGTTCCAATGCCTGCTGGATGACTTTAACCATCGCTTGATTTGTATGGTGAGTTTCTTTGCCACCACGCAATATCACTGCATTACCCGTTTTCAGACATAACGACGCCACATCAATGGTAACATTGGGGCGGGCTTCATATATCACGCCAATCACGCCCAATGGAACTCGGCGACGGCTCAATTGCAATCCATTATCCAATAATTGCCCATCAATAACTTGCCCTACAGGATCAGCCAAACGGCAGACTTGGCGCACGTCATTGGCAATGGTATTCAGCCGTTCCGGTGTCAGTAATAACCGATCGAGTAGTGCTGCACTCATTCCCTGTTCGCGGGCTTGCTTCATATCTTGCTGGTTGGCAGCAAGAATCACTTCAATCTCCGTCTCCAACAAATCAGCAATGTGATTCAACGCTTGGTTTTTCTGGTTGGTACTCAATTGCGCCAACTGCCACGATGCTGCTTTGGCTGCTTTTCCCATCTGCTCTAGCATGGTGAAATCCTTAACTCACGATCAATGCATTAAATTACGATCAAATCATCACGGTGAACCGCAACAGCGCCATATTCATAACCTAATATCTGGCTAATTTGCTGTGAATGATGGCCTGCAATCAGGCGTAATGCATCACTGTTGTAACGGCACACGCCATGAGCCAAATCTTTGCCCGATAAGCTACGGATACAAATAACTTCACCGCGGGAAAAATCACCTTTAACGTTTTTGATCCCTTTTGGCAGCAACGAACTGCCTTTCCCAATAATCGCCGCTTCTGCACCATGATCGACAATAATTTCCCCTGCCGGAGGTGCCCCAAAAATCCAACGCTTACGGTTTTCCATTGGGCTAGCCAGGCCATGAAAGCGTGTTCCAACCGACTTTCCTGTAATAACATCAGCAATAACATCCGGCCTATTACCCGCAGCAATAATGACATCAATTCCAGCACGCCCTGCCACACCTGCCGCCTGAAGTTTTGTTGCCATTCCTCCCGTCCCTAATCCCGAAACACTGTCCCCGGCCATCATTTTCAGCTCATCACTGATGTCATGCACCTCAGAGATCAATTTTGCATCAGGGTTACTACGAGGATCTGCGGTATAAAGCCCTGCTATATCTGTCAGAAGCAATAGCTTATCTGCACTACCCAAAATAGCAGCCAGTGCAGAAAGATTGTCATTGTCACCCACTTTAATCTCTGCTGTCGCAACGGCATCATTTTCATTAATAATGGGAACGATGTGATTATCAAGCAAAGCCTGAAGGGTATCTCTTGCATTCAGAAAGCGTTCACGATCTTCTAAATCTGCGCGGGTCAGGAGCATTTGCCCAACATGAATACCATAAATAGAGAAAAGCTGCTCCCACAATTGGATCAGGCGACTTTGCCCAACGGCTGCCAGCAATTGTTTTGAAGCAATAGTTGCCGGAAGATCAGGGTATCCTAAGTGCTCACGCCCAGCGGCAATCGCACCAGAAGTCACAATAATAATACGGTGACCTTTTTCATGCTGTTGAGCACATTGACGAACCAGTTCCACAATATGGGCACGATTCAAACGACAAGAGCCACCGGTCAAAACACTCGTTCCCAGTTTTACAACCAATGTTTGGCTGCCATTCATCATATTTCTGCCATTACAGTTAATTTGAAAAAACAATTTTTAAAAAAACAACGTTCAGTTTTAACAGGAGAGAAGCGTTATGCCAACTGACATAACGCAAAATTTAGCAAAAGCAGGTTAAAAACAAAATCACGCTATCACTTGCGTTTGCAGGGTGACGGTATTCTCAGATGGGATCAATGTCAGTTTGAGAGTTGCAAAAGAATCAACCAGACGTTTGTGGAATGCCTGTAGTGTTGATTCAAGATGCTCAAGATCGGCCTTTTTTTTGATATTCATGATATTCCATTCACCCTGCTTATCAAACAAGCCTATCTGATAGTGATAAACAAAACCTTGATCCTGCTCTTCCAGCTCTAACCACCATCCCCAAAATTCACGTTTTTCCGGGGCCGCTTTGGCACTGACACAAACGGCCAAACAGTCGAAGAAAAAATAACCGTTTTGGCACTTTAATTCACGTACATACGGCCCTAATGCAGAAAAACGCTTTAACAACCTATTTTTAGAATAACTTACAGGTAAAGTCATACCAAGGTCTCCTTATATACAGAACACCTTTGTATCAAACGATTAAAAAATATCAAGTTATAAATTTTGTTTTATAAAACTTTATCTTTCAACCATACACGTATTTCGTGTAATGCCTTATTAAAACCACTATAAACTGATGTTGCAGGAATAGCTCGTACTGAACCCTCTATTGATGACATAGCAATCAACTTCGAGTCTTTCCTTGGGCTGAAAATATCATCTTCCCAATACACCGAAAACATGGGTACAGTACAACGACGGCCCAATAACCCTTGATTCTTCAACGAATAACACGCTAATTCTGAACGCAATCTCTTTTCATCAACGTGATAAATCCCTAAGCGACTGGCCAAGACATCGATATACATTGACGGAATTTTCTGCTGTAATTTTTCATCATGCAGTAATTCATGCACAATCGGGCCTACCACCGATACTCCTTTAATAAGTTTCGGCTCCAGATAAGCAAGCCGAACCGCGATATTTGCCCCAAAACGAAAACCAAATACACCTACACGGGTATGATCAATCCACGGCACGCTATTTAGTTGTTGTAAAACTTGTTGATGAAGTACACATGTATCCTGCGTCAAGGTAAATTTAGCGGAATAACCAACAGAAGGCATATCCAGCGTTAACATGGCAAAACCAAGAGGCGAGAAATGTTCACGAAACAACCGCCAGCAATCACTCTGGACATTATCAAGGCTGGCACAAACTAATATCGTTGGACAAGGCCCCTGTATATGGGAAGGCAAGTGCAATAACCCAGTAACACTTTTACCCCCTTCCAGCTGGAATTCCAGTTTTTTTAATTCATAGTCAGAAAAACGTGCCGCGTTTTCATAGGCTTTATTAGCCAGCACAATGGCCTGATCTGCCAGTTCATCACCGCGTAAATGAGGATAAGCTGCAATACTATATAGCGTTGCAGCCTTTAACCAACATGCTCCGGCTTTTTCCGTCTCTTCAGTATGCAACGCTTCCTGTTGCCAGTACATTGCCTGCTGAGACCACTCAAATGCCCAGTTTCCTTTCCGATAGCCGACCACAGTATCCAACAAATGTTCAGTGCTGCGTTCGGCATCTGTCACAGCAATCCGACTGAGGACATCTTGAATTTCTAGCGGATTGACTCCCCTCCAGATCCAAGCGAGCCAATTAATCATACGATACCAACGCTCGCGGCGCTCCCCACCAAGCATACTATCACTGGTAGTTACAGATTGTGGGCGAGTATATTTCACCAGTGTAGAAGTTTCCCGATGTTTAAACCGAGGCTTAAACAGCGATTCTGAAAGGTTTTGTTTCGTCATGACAAAAGAAAAATCTTACTGCTTTTCACAAACTGGTGGAACAAACACGACTCCCATATCCCATGGCTGCTCAATCCATGTGTTTTGGGGAATGTCAATAACATAATCATCCACGAGAGGGCGACCGGCGGGTTTAGCAAAAATTGTTACAAAGTGAGCTTTCGGATACATTTCACGGATTGCCTGGGCAGTGCCTCCGGTATCAACCAGATCATCAACGATAATAAACCCTTCGCCGTCACCTTCTGCTTTTTTCAACACTTTCAACTCGCGCTGATTATCGTGATCATAGCTGGAAATGCAGACAGTATCGACATGGCGAATGCCCAATTCACGAGCCAGTAACGCTCCCGGAACAAGGCCACCACGGCTAACGGCAATAATGCCTTTCCACTGTTCTACGGGAAGTAAACGTTGCGCCAATTGACGGGCATGTATTTGCAACATATCCCACGTTACAACATATTTTTCACTCATAAAATTAGATCCTGGAAACTAAATAAAGAATATTTCAGAAAAGTGTTTTTGCGGAAAAAAGGTTGCGCGAGATTATAGTGATTTGAACCAACAAAAACCAGTAAAAACAAGGTAAGCCCTCATTCTTACTGCCCATTGCTGGTAATAAAATGATATTCTCAAGCATAGCATGGATATTAGGTCAATGCAGATGACAAAAATTCCCTGATATGTCAAACATTACCACTTTCTTCTCACTAAGATCCAGTTACAGGAGATTCGCCGTGTCCGAATTATCAACGCTATCCCCACAACCCTTATGGGATATTTTTGCCCAAATTTGTTCCATTCCTCATCCTTCTTATCATGAAGAAGCGCTCGCATCCCATATTATTGAGTGGGCAAAAAATAAAGGATTCCATGTAGAGCGGGATGAAGTGGGTAATATTTTGATCAGAAAACCAGCTTCAAAAGGTATGGAAAATCGCAAGGCTGTTGTACTGCAAGCGCACCTTGATATGGTTCCACAGAAAAATAACGATACCCAACACGATTTCACAAAAGATCCTATTCGCCCTTATATCGATGGTGATTGGATTACAGCTGATGGTACAACTTTAGGCGCGGATAACGGTATTGGTATGGCTTCCGCTCTGGCGGTCTTGGCGGACGAATCCGTTAAACACGGCCCATTGGAAGTTTTACTGACCATGACTGAAGAAACAGGTATGGATGGCGCATTCGGCTTGAAATCCGGCTGGCTGCAAGCTGATATTCTGATCAATACCGATTCGGAAGAAGAAGGCGAAATCTACATGGGTTGTGCGGGTGGCATTGATTTTTTCACCACCTTACGCCTGTCCCGCGAAGCGCTGCCGACTAACTATAAAACGCTGCAATTAACTATTAAGGGATTAAAAGGTGGTCACTCTGGTGGCGATATTCATCTTGGATTGGGTAATGCCAACAAATTACTGGCTCGTTTCCTAGCTGCGTATTCCGATGAGTTGGGTCTGAAATTAATTCATCTGCAAGGTGGAACCCTGCGCAATGCCATTCCTCGTGAAGGTTCTACCGTGATTGCTGTTCCTGCTGATAAAGTTGAAAAACTCTGTCAAATAAAAGACAGCTATCTGGAGACATTGAAAAACGAATACTCCGTGGTTGAACATAACCTCACTCTCTTGTTAGATGAAACCGAAGCACCATCACAAACGCTAACAATGGATTGCCAGGCTCGCTTTATATCCATGCTCAATAGCATGCCGAATGGTGTTATTCGTATGAGTGATGTTGCCAAAGGTGTTGTAGAAACTTCACTGAACGTAGGCGTTGTCACCATGGACGAAGAGAAAGTCGAAATTATCTGCCTGATCCGTTCACTTATTGAAAGTGGCAAGGTGTACGTTGCTGAAATGTTGCATTCTCTGGCAAAACTGTCTGGAGCAGAAACCGTGGCAAGTGGCAGCTATCCAGGCTGGCAGCCTGACGCCAATTCTCCAATCATGCATTTAGTACGCGAAACTTATCACCAACTCTTCGATAAAACGCCGAATATTATGGTGATCCACGCTGGTTTAGAGTGTGGCCTATTCAAAAAACCGTATCCTGCTATGGACATGGTTTCTATCGGCCCAACCATTCGGGGTGCCCATTCCCCTGATGAGAAAGTACATATTAAGAGTGTCGGTCAATATTGGCAGCTACTCACTGCAATTCTAAAAGCTATTCCAGCTAACGAGTAATAGAAAGTTATATTGCCTCTCCCCTGCCATCTGATTGTGGGGGAGACTTCGTTCTTTACATCTTACCATTCCAATAAAAGCTGACGCTCCAGTTGTGGGTTTTGTAATGTCACATGCAGCCCAACCAACCTGACTCCTCGCCCTTCCCTGCGTGTTTCCCAGGCCCGTTTTGCTATTTGAATCAGATCGAGTTTATCCAACATAGGATGGACATGTTCCTGTGTCGTCAATTGAAAATTATCAAACTTTAATTTGATACCTTGACGGGCAATGCGGAGATCGGGTTTTACCTTTTCTAGCCGTTTTTTCAGTTCAGGATAAAGTTTTTCAATCAGCTCCACACATTCATGCCATTGATGGATATCCTGCGCCAAAGTTCTTTCTACCCCAACCGATTTACGCAAGCGTTCCTGTGTAATTGGTCTTTCATCAATACCGTGACAGCGTTCCCAAAGTGACAATCCAAACTTACCCAAACTTTTTATTAGTGTCAGCTTGTCATAACGTTGCACATCAGAACAGGTTTCCAATCCCATGTCTGATAAACGCTTGGCTGTGACTTTTCCGACACCAGGAATTTTGCGTAATGGCAATGAGTTAACAAAAGCCTCTACTTGTTCAGGAGAAATAACATATTGCCCATTGGGTTTATTGATATCAGAAGCAATTTTGGCTAAAAACCTGACGGGTGCAACGCCTGCGGAAGCGGTTAACTGCAATTCATCAAAAATTATCTGACGAATTTCTTGAGCAATCAACGTGGCAGAACCATGACAATAATGGCAATTCGTCACATCCAAATAGGCTTCATCTAAAGAAAGAGGTTCAATCAATTCAGTGTAACGGGAAAAAATTTGGCGGATATGTTGAGATATTTCTTTATAATGCGCCATTCTGCCAGGAATAACTTTCAATTGGGGGCAAAGCTTTAATGCCATGGCGGTGGACATCGCACTATGCACCCCAAAACGACGGGCAGGGTAATTTGCCGTGCTAATTACCCCCCTTCGATCAGCGCTCCCGCCAACTGCAACCGGAATACCGCGAAGGGAAGGATTATCCCGCATTTCGATGGCAGCAAAAAAGCAATCCATATCAATATGAATAATTTTTCGCATCTGCTCTCCCCATGCCAAACAACTGTATAAATATACAGAAAGAGATCATGAAACTCTAGCTAATTTTTCAGCAAAAATTCAACGCGTTGATTTTTCCGAATGCAAACATGTACTCAACTCCCGTCAAGATTGAATGATAAAATCAATACATGATTTATTTTAGTAAAAAAATCGCCTGTCACTTCCTATAACACAGACGATTTTTTATCAGCTACTCTTATTCTCTACTATATTCCACTTATCTTTCTTCCACTTATCCTCAACTAGGAAAAATCAGTGTTTGCCCCGGTGCTTCTCTGTTCAAGTGAATAAAATTCAGATGTTTTTCATAGTGGTCAAGAATATCGCTAATGATTTGCTCTTTCGTATAGTCCATCAAATCATTGCCCTGAGTTCCTTCCATCAGAAAAGTCTCCAACCGATAATAGTGAGACTTGCCCGCCCTCGCTCGATAGGTAAATCCAGGCACAGAATAGCGTTGCGGCCAGATTTGATAGATAAAATTCTGTTCATCACCTAAATTAACAATCAATTCTAATGGATTCAGCCGCTTGTCCTCTTTGGCTGGCAGTGCATTAAACTGAACTTTTGCACCACGCACAACTAACTCTTTAGCCACTTCTAACATCGCGGGGCGGCACACCATATCCAGCATTCGCTGAGTGTTTTTCGTACCAGGAAAGTGCATCATACGGCTCAAACGCTGCTTCCAGTTCAATGAACCATTGTCATGCATAAGAGTGGGTGAGGTATTTTGCAGTGAACTGGCTTTACGGAAATCTTCCACCCGCAAAGACTTGTATAGCCCCGCCATCACAAAGAAGATCACAAAACTAAAAGGAAGCCCCATGATGACCGTGGTATTTTGCAAAGCAGAAATACCATCCGTCATGAGTATACCTAACGTTAATACGCCAATTGCCACAGACCAAAAAACACGCAACCAATTCGGTGCATCATTATTAATATCACTCAGATTAGAGGTGAAATTTCCTAACACTAACGAGCCAGAATCGGCCGATGTGACATAAAACAGTAGTCCGGTAATGGTAGCCACAGAAGCACTGAATGTGAATGCCGGATAAAGTGACAGCAAATTATAAAAACCTTGTTCTGGGTGTTGTAGCACGGTCTCAGCCAGTTGACGATTACCATGCAGAATTTCATACAACGCACTGTTACCAAAAATCGATAGCCACAGCAGTGTAAAAACAAATGGAATGACTAATGTTCCCATAACAAACTGACGAATGGTTCTGCCACGGGAAATACGCGCTAAGAATAACCCTACAAACGGCGACCAGGCCACCCACCATGCCCAGAAAAACAGCGTCCAGTTATTCATCCATTCAGTTGGGCGTTCAAATGCAAAACTGTTCAGTGTCATGCTCATAAAACGGCTGATATAATCCCCGACGTTCTGCACTAATCCGTTAAGCAGGAATTCGGTATCGCCCATAAACAAAATGAACAAAACCAAGCCAAGAGCCAGCAGGACATTTAATTCAGACAAAAATCGAATGCCTTTGTTTACTCCAGAAGTGACAGAGATAATGGCTATCACCACAGATAATGATATCAATCCTCCCTGAACCCCCAATCCTTGCGGTAATCCGAAAAGTACTTTCAGACCATAATTCAACTGCACAACCCCAATTCCCAGCGTCGTTGCAATACCAAAAATGGTCCCTATTACGGCTGCAATATCCACAGTATGACCGATTAATCCTTTAATGCGGTCACCAAAAATAGGATAAAGTGCCGAGCGGATAGTCAGGGGCAAATTATAACGATAACTAAAATATCCCAGTGCAATTCCCATCAAAGCGTACATAGACCAGCCCGTCAGGCCATAGTGGAACAGTGTCCACACCATCGCCTGACGAGCTGCTTCAATGGTTTCCCCTTGACCCGTTGGCGGTCGCATATATTGCGTAACAGGTTCAGCCACCGAGAAAAACATCAAATCAATGCCGATCCCAGCAGCAAACAGCATTGCCGCCCAACTCAGCAAACTGAATTCCGGCTTAGATTGCTCCGGTCCCAATTTGATTGAACCGAAACGGGAAGCCGCAACAAAAACAACAAACACAATGTAAAGTGTCGCGGCCAATAAATAGTACCAACCAAAAGTTTTAGACACCCAATTCAGTGTATTTTTTATCCAAACACTGGTTGCATCTGTGAAAAAAATAGTGAACAAAGAAAATGCAATAATCAGTCCGGCAGAGGTGAAAAAAACGACAGAATTCAGGGTGTCCTTCTGGGTGTTTTTTGGACTGTCTTGTGTATTCATAGGCAGTTCCTGAAATTAATAGCATTAAAACAGATGAAAAGCATAATTCATATAACATATTGAATTAAATATAAAATTTAAGATATCTTAAACAAATTCACTCCCTCATTGTAAAATTATTGTGATAAAACATATTTAATTTTGATTGAATATTCAATTAAAAAAAAGTTTAATACTGTCCGAATAATTGATTTTCTGAGCATAAAATCATGCCCAAAATTGGAATGCAGTCGATAAGAAAACAGCAACTCATTGATGCAACATTAATCGTTGTGAATGAAGTTGGAATGCAGGAAGCAACTATTGCGCAAATAGCCCGAAAAGCGGGGGTTTCCAACGGAATTATCAGCCACTATTTCAAGGACAAAGACGGCTTATTGGAAGCTACCATGCGTTATCTATTACATCAGCTGAGAATGGCTGTAGCACGCCGATTACGCTTGCTAGATAACGCAACTCCCACGCAAAGGTTGAAAGCCATTGTCGAAGGCAATTTTGATCCCAGCCAGATCAACAGCGCAGCAATGAAAACCTGGTTAGCATTCTGGGCGAGTAGTATGCATCAACCAAACCTGTATCGGTTACAACAAGTCAATGAACGCCGTTTGCATTCCAATCTGTGTGTTGAATTTAAACGTGCCATGCCAAAAGCAGAAGCACGGCTAGCTGCACAAGGTCTTGCTGCATTGATTGACGGCATTTGGCTGCGAAGTGCATTAAGCAGGAAGCCTTTTGATATAGCAGGGACATTCAAAATTACTATCGATTATATCGAACAGAAACTCGGAGCATCTGATAAGTTCTGACTTATCACCTAATGGATAGACTCTTAAGGAGAATCTATGGCTCATTTTGGATTACAAAAACTTTATATCCACGGTGCTTATGTTGATAGCACCAATCCTGATAATACAATTTTTGACGCAATTAACCCAGCTAATGGTGAAGTTATTGCTCAATTTCAGTCTGCGACAAAACAAGATGTTGATCTAGCAGTTGAAAGTGCCCATAAAGGACAGAAAATCTGGGCAGCCATGACCACGGTGGAACGTTCACGGATCTTACACAAGGCGGTGAACATCTTGCGTGAACACAATGATGAACTGGCTGAATTGGAAACACTGGATACCGGCAAACCCCTTTCTGAAACCCGGCAGGTTGATATCGTCACGGGTGCCGATGTACTGGAATACTATGCTGGCTTAATTCCAGCCCTTGAAGGTCAGCAGATCCCATTACGTGAATCTTCTTTTGTGTATACACGCCGTGAACCATTGGGGATCGTAGCAGGCATCGGCGCATGGAACTACCCTATCCAAATTGCCCTCTGGAAATCAGCACCCGCTCTGGCTGCCGGCAATGCCATGATTTTTAAACCCAGTGAAGTCACCTCCCTTACCGCTTTGAAGTTGGCTGAAATCTATACTGAAGCCGGTTTGCCTGATGGTGTTTTCAATGTGTTAACCGGAGCCGGTCATGAAGTCGGACATTATCTGACTGTTCACCCTAAAATCGCCAAAATGTCTTTTACCGGCGGGATTGTGACCGGCAAAAAGGTGATGGCAAATGCTTCCGCTTCCACCCTAAAAGAAGTCACGATGGAATTAGGTGGCAAATCCCCGCTGATCATTTTTGATGATGCCGATCTGGATCGTGCTGCTGATATTGCCATGATGGCAAACTTTTTCAGTTCAGGTCAGGTGTGTACGAACGGAACACGAGTCTTTGTCCCCAGGGCACTGCTCCCACAATTTGAAACAAAAATTCTTGAGCGTGTTAAACGCATCCGAATTGGTTCACCTCTCAATCCCAACACTAACTTTGGTCCGCTGGTGAGCTTTCCACACATGGAGTCTGTTTTACGCTATATCGAAAGCGGTAAAAACAGCAATGCCCGCCTGCTTTGTGGTGGCAAGCGTCTGATGGAGGGCGAATTAGCAAAAGGTGCATTTGTTGCACCGACAGTATTCAGTGACTGTACCGATGATATGTTGATCACACAGGAGGAAATCTTTGGGCCCGTGATGTCTATCCTGACTTATGAAACGGAAGATGAAGTCATTGTCCGTGCCAATAATACACATTATGGCCTGGGTGCAGGATTAGTCACCAAAGATCTTTCCCGCGCACATCGCGTGATCCACCAGCTAGAAGCCGGGATCTGTTGGATCAACACCTGGGGAGAATCTCCGGCAGCCATGCCTGTCGGTGGCTATAAACATTCTGGTGTTGGCCGGGAAAATGGGCTGGTCACACTACAAAATTACACACAAACCAAATCAATACAGGTGGAATTAGGCAATTTTGAATCCCTATTTTAATCCACGCCTGAAACAGAGGAGATAACAATGGTTTTTGATTACATTATTATCGGTGCTGGTTCAGCGGGTAACGTGCTTGCAACTCGTTTAACGGAAGATGCCAATGTGACTGTCCTGCTGCTGGAAGCAGGTGGGCCAGATTACCGATTCGACTTCCGTACTCAAATGCCAGCAGCGCTGGCATATCCCTTGCAGGGAACCCGTTATAACTGGGCTTATGAAACCGATCCCGAACCCTATATGAATAACCGGCGCATGGAATGCGGGCGCGGTAAGGGGCTGGGTGGATCTTCACTCATCAATGGCATGTGCTACATCCGTGGCAATGCGCTGGATTTTGATCATTGGGCAACACTATCTGGTCTGGAAGACTGGACTTATCTTGATTGCTTACCCTATTTTCGCAAAGCTGAGTCAAGGGATATTGGCGAAAATGAGTATCATGGTGCAGACGGGCCTGTCAGTGTCACAACACCCAAGGCAGGAAACAATGAACTCTTTCACGCGATGGTAGAAGCCGGTGTCCAGGCTGGTTATCCACGTACTGACGATCTGAATGGCTATCAGCAAGAAGGCTTTGGGCCGATGGATCGCACCGTTACCCCTCAAGGACGCCGCTCCAGTACAGCCCGCGGTTACCTGGATCAAGCACGTTCACGCTCCAATCTCACTATCATGACTCATGCGTTAACGGATACCCTCGTATTTGAAGGAAAAGCAGCCGTTGGCGTCAATTTTTATCAAGGCAATAGCTCAGATTTAACCCAGGCAAAAGCGCGTAAAGAAGTTTTACTCTGCGCCGGTGCGATCGCATCTCCACAGATTTTGCAACGTTCAGGTATTGGCCCCGAAGAAGTATTAAACGAGCTTGGTATTCCTGCGGTGCATGTCTTACCAGGTGTTGGGCAAAACTTGCAAGATCACCTTGAAATGTACTTGCAGTATGAATGCCTCAAACCCATTTCCCTCTATCCCGCATTGAAATGGTATAACCAACCTCAAATTGGTGCTGAATGGCTATTCAAAGGAACAGGTATTGGTGCCAGCAATCAATTTGAAGCAGGTGGCTTTATTCGTACCGATGAAAAATTTGCCTGGCCAAATATTCAATTTCATTTCCTGCCTGTTGCCATTAATTACAATGGCAGTAATGCCATCAATCAACATGGTTTTCAGGCCCATGTAGGCTCTATGCGTTCCCCAAGCCGTGGTCGGGTAAAAATTAAATCGCGAGACCCTCGTCAGCATCCCAGTATTTTATTCAACTACATGTCAGCAGAACAAGATTGGCAGGAGTTCCGTGCTGCTATTCGCATTACACGGGAAATAATGGCGCAACCTGCACTGGCGCCATATTGTGGACGTGAAATCAGCCCAGGTGTTGAAAATCAATCAGATGAGCAGTTAGATACCTTTATTCGTCAACATGCCGAAACCGCATTTCACCCATCATGCAGTTGCAAAATGGGAACAGATGAAATGGCGGTCGTGGATGGTCAAGGACGAGTGCATGGCATTGAAAATCTACGTGTTATTGATGCCTCTATTATGCCAATAATTATTACCGGTAATTTAAATGCTACAACAATTATGATGGCTGAAAAAATTGCTGATAAAATCAGGGGAATTTCTCCTCTGCCCCGCAGTCAGGCAAAATATTATGTTGCCAGTGATGTTCCTGTCCGGCAATGAGTAAAAACAGTTGATCAATCAATTTATTCTCACAAAAACTGAATAAATCACTAATACGGGAAATTGAGATATTCAAGCAATATTATTTGAACACTCATCTTTCCCGTATTTATATTACGAATAGTAATAATTATCTTGTTACGATATTAAATTCAAAGTCATAAAGATATGTTCTGCACCTTCTTCCAAATAAATTCCACCTTGGGCCTGATAACCAAGGCTTTCATAAAATGGCTGGGCATGGCATTGTGCAGATAGAACGATAGTCTCAATGTTATTTTTCCTGCCATAATCTTCAATAAATTCCATAACTTTACGACCTATTCCCTGCCCGCGATAGTACCTCAATACCGCAACACGTCCAACTTTGAGCATGTTATTATCTTTCGGGATCGCCCGTAATACCCCTATTGATTTTTCACCATCAAATACCACCACATGCAAAGCAATATCATCATATTCATCAATATCAATCTCTGCATCAAATCCCTGTTCATCCGTAAATACTTGTTTGCGAATGGCAAATGCTTGCTGAATTAATTCGGGATTTTGTCTTCCTATGCTGTACTTTATTTTCATTATTATATCCTGATTATAATTTACAAAATCTATCCACAACCTACTTTTAAATAGATAAGTAAGTCAAGCCAAAATAATAAATCAAGACTCGATTTAAGTTACAAATAATAAGGGCGACCCTTGTTAGATCACCCTTATGATGCAATCCACTTTATACCAATAATATATTGAAGTAAGAAGATAAATTAATTTTCCTCTTTTTTATCACTGTCACCTTTAAGATCATTACTTTTAAGACGATTAATTAAGTCATCTGCCTTTTTATCAGCCTCAGACTTTATTTCTTCCGTCTTCGACTTCATAGTATCTGAAAGCTGATCGAGTTTATCATTAGCCTGATGCTGGATATCATCTGTTTTCGCTTTCATCGCCTCCATCACATCATTCGCTGTTTTAGTCGCTTGACTCTGTATATCCGTTACCTTGGATTTCATTTGTTCAGCAACTTCATTCGATTTATCAACCAAACTATGGCCTTCGCGCGAAGCGTTTTCCTTTATCTCCTGTGCGCTTTTTTCAGTTTGCTGGCCCGGATCTTCCGCTTTTTTAGATGCGTCATCACAGCCAGCGAGCAAGGCTACGATAGCAGCCAAGATCAGAGAACCAAGAATCTTTTTCTTCATTGACGACCCCCTTGTACGTAAGGAAATTGAACTTAAATTTCAATGCCAAAAATCTCACTATCCATGGGATAAACCTCATCATCGTATGGTATGCTTCCCAAAACCCCAAGCAAACAAAAATAATTCTCATTTTTATTTACCTTTTTTAATTTCTCAGGTGACTTATTACTTTGAAAGTATTTCATTTGATCACATTTCAGGAAATTTATGGCAAATAATAGTCAAAAATTAGAAAAACGCCCAATCGCTACCATGGTTCAGAAAATTTTAACCGGTACATTAGTATTGGGAGCGGCATTCTCCAGCGCTGTTTACGCAACTGAAGATCTCAAAGAACAAAAATCTGAAAAGAAAAATGAGGTGATAAAATTACCCACACTTTCCGTTGTTAAAAGTTTACACAACAGCACCAATGCAGGAAGTTCAGTGCTCAAAAAGGAGGATATTGACCGCACTCAAGCCGACAATGTTGCTCAGTTACTCGACCAACTCCCTGGTGTTTCAATGTCAGGCTCCCCGCGCCCTGGTGGACAAACGCTGAATATCTGGGGAATGGGAGACCAGGAAGATATCAAAATCACGCTGGACGATGCACCAAAAGGATTCGAGAAATATATGCAGGGTTCCATCTTTATTGAGCCTGAATTAATCAAACGGGTCGAAGTTGATAAAGGGCCACACAATTTACTCAACGGTAATGGTGGATTTGGTGGTTCTGTCAAACTCGTGACAAAAGATGCGAATGACTTACTGCGTCCTGATGAGAATTGGGGTGGCTTTGTTAAACAAAGCTACCATACGAATGACAGGCAGTGGATCAATAGTGGCGCAATATACGGCAGAGATCCTAACGGCTTTGCTGATGGGTTGCTTTATGTAAGCAAGCGGGATGGACACAATATTAAACTCCCTGATGGCACACGTTTTGAGTTTTCACAAAACAACCAAACATCTTATTTATTGAAAACCAACTTTTATCCCAGTGACGCTCATACGATTAGTCTGTCCGCTATGCGATCTGAATCGGATGGCTGGCAGCCTTGGGCGGCTAAACGAGGTAAGATTGCCGTTCCATCAGCCCTTGATGTAAAGCAATACGGTTGGGATGGCGCCTGGAAAAGAAAATTGGTCTTTCGTGATCAAATTGATCAAAACTACACTGCCAAATGGAATATCGCACCAGAAAATAATCCATGGCTAAACCTGACGATGCTCTATGCGTATTCCAAAACCAAACAAGACGATAGTCGCCCAGAAAATGCTTCCTCCTATTTCAGTGTATTAATGGGTAATAAAAGCTGGGTTGATTACACCGATAATCTGGTTGATATCAACAATAAAAGCATATTCTCAACAGGTATCATTGAACATGAATTATTGGTGGGAACCCGTTGGCATAAAAACGAACGTAATGTACTGATGTTCGATAAAGGCAAAATAAAGAATAAAAACTATAACTATGGTTATTATCAACCAGGCTATATGCCTGCTGGAACTCAATTAGCTTACAGCTTCTATATTCAAGATTCCCTGAAAATAGGCAGCGTCACCGTCACGCCGGGTGTTCGCTATGATCATGTCAAAAATAGGGGGAAAGAAAATAACGCATCCGTATATAACGATGCATCACCAGAAGTTAATCATGACTATAGCAATGTAACCTATACTGGT
This sequence comes from Xenorhabdus sp. TS4, assembly GCF_014467265.1. Taxonomy (NCBI): domain Bacteria; kingdom Pseudomonadati; phylum Pseudomonadota; class Gammaproteobacteria; order Enterobacterales; family Morganellaceae; genus Xenorhabdus; species Xenorhabdus sp. TS4. The sequence continues at coordinate 234,099 of NZ_NKHQ01000003.1, forward strand.
TGGTCACCTCATTTAGGCATTCTGTGGCAAACCAATAAAAACCTTTCATTGTTTGCAGATATCAGCCGTACATGGCGTGCTCCAATAGTCGATGAACAATATGAGGTACAAGGGAGCAATAGTAACCTTAGAGGCTCCAGCCGCGATCTTGCCGTTGAAAGAATGGCAGGAATACGCCTCGGTGCAATTCTCGATTTCGATAACTTAATACTTGAAGATGATAGCCTGCAAATTCGTACCACATTATTCCGTAACCGTGGTAAAGATGAGATCTTTAGAAGGCGTGGTATTTACTGTAAAGCCCAACTTGATAGTGGCTCAACCAATTCATGTAGAACATCATTGGGAAATTACCGCAACTTACCGGGATATACTATTGAAGGCTTAGAAATAGAAACCTTCTACGACAGCCGCACGCTGTTTGGAAAATTCTCGTTCTCTACTATTCGTGGACAGCGTGACGCTTCTCCACGTGATCCATGGTTAGGGCATAAAACTTGGATTGCAGAAATACCGCCAACTTCTGCACATGCCATGTTAGGGTTTAAAATTCCGCAATGGCAGATGGCAATGGGATGGAAAGGTGATTTTATCCGCAAACAAGATCGATCCCCCGTAGATGGAGATCCAGACGCAGGTTCTTGGTCATTCCATAAAAGTAAGGGCTACGCCCTGCACGGTCTGTTTGCAAGCTGGCGTCCTTCTTTTATAAAAGGATTTGAAGCACGAGTCACTATCGATAACCTGTTCAACCGTGATTACTATCCTTACTTAGGAGATAAGATTTCAGGTATTGGCCGGAATTACAAATTCAGTATTTCACAACAATTCTAACTGACACTTAACCATCCAATCCCTAACCCTCTTACCTTAAGAGGGTTAGGTTTCCAAACGCTGCATTGACTTCCGCTTATCAAATACAAATAATAACTATTATCAGTTATATCCTATCAGGCAATATCATTATGGCGGTGCAAAAAAGCACATTTAAGCACAATCAAATCACCCAGAAACTCTATGCCGATTACCATCATTGGTTATGCAACTGGCTCAGACAAAACAGTGTTTATCCCAATCAGGCTGAAGATCTCGTTCATGAGGTTTTCATCAAATTGATGCAATCTTCGGATCTTGAAAATATCCGCCAGCCAAGAGCCTTTTTAATGACGATAGCGCGCAGAACTCTCTCCAATTACTGGCGCAGAAAAAAACTGGAAGATAATTATCTGAAATATGTCAGTGAACAGCCTAAAATCTCAGCAAATTCTTCTGAGAATCAACTTATGCTGTTAGAACAGTTAGAAAAGATAGATAAAACCCTGGATGAGCTTCCGGCAAAAGTCCGGCAGACATTTCTACTCATTCAACTCCAGGGCTGGCGTTATAAAGAAGTTGCGGAAAGTTTGGGTATCTCAATAAGCTCAGTGAAAAATTATTTGCATCAAGCCCACAGGGAATGTCACCTTTTTAATACGCATTGAACAGCCATCCCTGAACAAACAACCCCGCTGTTTATCTGGCAGCAGGGCATTTGTTTTAACTGCAAATTTACTTGACGGAAAAACAGTGTCAAAGAATGCGATTCTTCTCCAACTGGGCTTGACGGGCAGTTTCCCTCGCCATACGTTTTTTGCGGGCATCACAAGGTTCAGGACAATCACACACTTTTTCTACGCCAATACTTCCCAAGCCACCACAGCTTCCTTGAATGCTTTTGCGCTTAAAAATATAGCCCAGTGCCATGCCTGCAAAAGCCAGCAAGAAAAAGATAAAAGTGGCAATAAAGACTTCCATCGCCTTTCCCCCTTTCTTATTTCTTCTGTAAATATGCCTTAAAAGCGGTATTATAGCGCTCTTCAAAGCCTTCTTTGGTTTTAACAATCATAAAGACCGGAATATTCAGCTTCTCAGCCACTTCCATACCTTTCTCTGGCCCTAATACATCTAAACCTGTAGAAAAACCATCAGCACTCATACACGTCGGTGCTATCACGGTAATTGAAACCAAATTATGCGTTATCGGCCTACCGGTTTTCGGATTAATAGTGTGAGAATAACGCACGCCATTCTGTTCAAAATAGTTGCGGTAATCACCCGATGTTGCCACAGACATATTGCCCGGTTCAATAATCTCCTGAGCGCTCTGTGCCATGCCGTTGTCTGATGGTTTTTCAATCGCTATCCGCCATGGATTTTTCTTGCCATTGTTGCCCGATGTGCGAACTTCACCGCCAATATCAACCATGTAATTTTTGATGTTACGAGATTCCAGATATTCAGCAACAACATCAACACCATAACCTTTGGCGATGGAAGAGAGATCAACATACAGTTCAGGGATGGATTTAATCAGATTATTGCCTTCAACAGACAAGTTATCGATCCCCGTCCAGGCACGGCGTATATCTAATTCTTCATCCGTCGGTGCCTTGGTAATGCGTCCTTCCGGCCCAAATCCCCATAGATTTACCAACGGGCCAACAGTCACATCCAGTGCACCGTCTGTCAGTTTATTAATTCGAATAGCTTCTTTGACAACTTTTGCCGTAGCAGCAGATACCGGAAATGGTTTATTCACTTCACGGCTTTGATTAAAACGACTCAATTCAGAATTTGGCCGATAAGTGGACATCTGATCGTTCACTTCTTCTAACAGACGATCAATCTCTTTTTGCAGAACTTCTGGGGCAGGTACAGACGAATCAGCAACATATTTAACGGAGTAATAAGTCCCCATTGTCTGTCCATTCAGGTTTTGCTGTTTAGGGCCATCACATGCCGCCAGCATCATAGTTGCAAACAGCAATGCACCCCAATTGATAATTTTTTTACTCAGCATAACTTACTCTTTCTGACTTATTGTGGCTTTTCTAAATCGCAGCGCCCACAAAATGTGGGCGCTTATCGTTAAATCATGTTAGCTGCAACCCAAAATTTATTGGGTATACCATCAACCGCCAAAATCATCCAACATGATGTTTTCATCTTCTACGCCAAGATCTTTCAACATCTTAATGACCGCAGCGTTCATGACTGGAGGCCCACACATATAGAATTCACAGTCTTCAGGTGCTGGATGATCTTTCAGGTAGTTTTCATACAGGACATTGTGGATAAAGCCTGTATAGCCATCCCAATTATCTTCCGGCAGAGCATCTGACAGTGCCACATGCCATGTGAAGTTCTCATTTTCTGCTGCCAACTGATCAAAATCTTCGGTATAGAACATTTCACGCTTAGAACGCGCACCATACCAGAAGGAAATCTTACGTTTGGAGTTTAAACGTTTAAGCTGGTCGAAGATGTGAGAACGCATTGGTGCCATACCTGCACCCCCACCGATGAAGATCATTTCTGCATCCGTGTCTTTCGCGAAGAATTCACCAAACGGACCAGAAATCGTTACCTTATCACCTGATTTCAGCGACCAAATATAAGAAGACATGATACCCGGAGCAACATCTGGGTTTCTTGGTGGTGGCGTTGCAATACGCACGTTCAGCATGATAATGCCATGCTCTTCTGGATAGTTCGCCATTGAATATGCACGAACCGTCGGCTCTTTGACTTCAGAGACATAACGGAACAGATTAAATTTATCCCAATCTTCACGATATTCTTGTGGAACATCATAATCAGCATAACGGGCAACATGGGGAGGACATTCAATCTGAATGTAACCACCGGCACGGAATGGCACCACTTCCCCATCAGGAATTTTCAGCTTCAATTCTTTAATGAAAGTGGCTTTGTTATCGTTGGAGATAACTTCACATTCCCATTTCTTAACACCAAAAATTTCCTCTGGCAGTTCGATTTTCAGGTCTTGTTTAACATTGACCTGACATGCCAATCGGCAGCCTTCTTTTGCTTCACGCTTGTTGATGTGGGAAAGTTCCGTTGGCAGAATATCACCACCGCCTTCCTTAATTTTCACCCGGCACTGGCCACAAGAACCACCGCCACCGCACGCAGAGGAGACGAAAATCCCCTGATTGGAAAGCATACCCAACAACTTATCACCGGCGGGAGCAGAGAAACTTTTATCCTCATCGCCATTGATTTCAACTTTAATATCCCCGGTGTTCACTAACTTAGATTTTGCGAACAAAATCATTGCCGTTAGTACTAACACAATCAGGGTAAACATGACTACGCCTAGAATAATTATATCCATGAATTCTTCTCGCCTTTAGAGCTGCACACCGGAAAAGGACATGAAGCCCAATGCCATCAAACCGGTGGTGACAAAGGTGATCCCCAATCCTTTCAGACCTGCCGGAACATCCGCATATTTCATTTTTTCACGGATAGCAGCCATCAGAACAATTGCCAGCATCCAGCCCATACCTGAACCGAAACCGTATACGATGGATTCACTGAAGTTATAGTCACGCTGTGCCATAAATGAAACACCACCGAAAATTGCACAGTTCACCGTAATCAACGGCAGGAAAATTCCCAATGCGTTGTAAAGTGCCGGAACATAACGGTCTAAGATCATTTCCAGAATCTGTACCAGTGCAGCAATGACCCCGATAAAGGTAATGAAATTCAGGAAGCTCAAATCCACCCCATCCATCAGCGCTCCATCACGGAGTACCAGATTGTAGACGAGGTTATTGGCAGGAACGGAAATGCCCAATACAACGGTTACAGCTACACCAAGGCCAAAAGCCGTCTTAACGTTCTTTGATACCGCCAAAAACGTACACATACCGAGAAAGAAAGATAACGCCATATTCTCGATAAAGACTGCGCGGACAAACAAACTAATATAATGCTCCATTTTGTTTGTTACTCCTTCTCAACCTGCGCAGGTTTCAGAGTCCGTAAACCCCAAATCAGCATACCAATAATGAAGAATGCACTCGGTGCCAGCAGGAACAAACCATTGGGTTGATACCAACCGCCATTCTTGACAGATTCCAGCACCGTAACACCGAACAATTTTCCTGAACCAAACAGTTCACGCAAGAAACCAACCAGCAACAGGATGACGCCATAGCCCAAACCATTGCCGATACCATCCATAAAACTTTCAACGGGTGGTGCTTTCATGGCATAAGCTTCAGCACGTCCCATGACAATACAGTTTGTAATGATAAGGCCCACAAATACCGATAGCTGTTTGGAAATTTCGTAGGCATAAGCCCGCAAGATCTGGTCTACGACGATAACCAGAGACGCAATGATCGCCATCTGTACGATGATTCGCACACTGCCGGGGATGTAGTTACGAATTAATGAAATGAAAAAGCTAGAAAACGCTGTGACCAGGGTAACTGCAATGGTCATGACTAACGCAGTTTCCAATTTGGTAGTCACAGCCAGCGCTGAACACACCCCCAGAACCTGCAATGCAATTGGGTTATTATCAAACAGCGGCCCTAGCAGGACGCGTTTTATCTCTTTACTATCAGCCATCTTTCAAGGCTCCCTCACGTACTTTTTTCAGGAACGGGCCAAAACCGTTATCACCCAGCCAGAAATCAAACATATGCTGAACACCGTTAGAAGTCAGGGTTGCTCCGGACAGCCCATCTACACCGTAAGGGTTATCACCTGCACCGCCACGGACGATCTTAAGTGCCGGAACACCTTGCGGGTTATAGAGTTTTTTACCTACCCACTGCTTACGCCATTGTGGGTTATCAACTTCCCCCCCCAAACCTGGGGTTTCACCATGAGAGTAGTAAGTAATGCCGTGAGAAGTGACACCATCTATATCAATGGAAATAAAGGCATACATCATTGACCATAGGCCAGAGCCATATATTGGCAGAACCAGTTCAGTCGTTTTGCCGCTTTCATCTTTGACCAGATAGATTTCCGCCATATTGGCACGGCGGCGGATCTTCGCCAGATCTTGCTCAGGTAACAAAGCAATACTGGTTTCGTCACTGCGCAGGGCATTATTCAGGTCAAAATTGCCATTACTCTCTTTCAACATCGCTGTTTTCAAGTCAAGCAATTCAGGCTGGATACGGCTGTTATAGACTTCTTTAATTTCCTCAGTTGTCATACCAGGTTTTAGCAAACCAGACACATCCAGAATATTACGCTGCTTATCCAGCAGCTTCTGTTCCTGCTGCTGCGCTTTCAAACCCACGGCTGAACCAGCAACCACAATCGAACATACAAGACACAGCACAAAAACAACGAGGAATGTTCTGCCGATGCTATCATTATTTTTTGGTTTATTATCAGCCACGGGCTTTTCTCCGCTTAATATTGGCCTGTACGACCAGATAATCGAACAGTGGCGCGAACAGGTTAGCGAATAAGATCGCCAACATCATTCCTTCTGGATACGCTGGGTTTACAACCCTGATCAAAATGCACGTAGCACCGATCAGGATACCGTATGCCCATTTCCCTTTATCCGTAAACGCTGCGGATACAGGATCAGTCGCCATAAAGATCATACCAAAAGCGAAGCCTCCCAGAACCATATGCCAGTACCACGGCATAGCGAACATTGGGTTAGTGCCAGAACCAATCGCATTAAACAGATAAGACGTTGCAATCATACCGATCATCACACCAGCAACGATGCGCCATGAAGCAATACGGGAAAACAGAATGATGGCCCCACCGATAAAAATCATCAAAGTGGATACTTCACCAATTGAACCTGGAATGTTACCAATAAAAGCGTCCATCCAAGTGATTGGCTGACCGGTAACGGTATTTATCAAGCCGTGGCTACCCGCAGTTGCCCATTGGGACAAAGGCGTTGCACCAGAAAAACCGTCAGCCGCAGTCCAAACCAAATCACCAGAAATCTGGGCGGGGTAAGCAAAGAACAGGAAAGCACGACCCGCCAAAGCCGGGTTAAGGAAGTTACGACCAGTACCACCAAAGATCTCTTTCGCAATCACCACGCCGAAAGTAATCCCCAAAGCCGCCTGCCACAATGGCAGTGTTGGTGGAACAATCAACGCGAACAGAATGGAGCTAACAAAGAAACCTTCGTTGATTTCATGTTTGCGGATAATGGCAAACAAAACTTCCCAGAAGCCACCCACGACAAATACAACCGCATAAATTGGCAGGAAGTAGCTTGCTCCTAACAGCATTTTACTGCCCCACCCTGCATCTGGTGTTAATGATGCACCAAGATACTGAGCAAGCATGTAATGCCAATCAGAAGCCAAAACCTGCTGTAAGGCATCTCCATTATATAAATGAGTCAGGGCTGGTATTGCCTGATTCCCGACGTTATACATGCCCCAAAACATCGCAGGGAAAACAGACAGCCACACCAGGATCATCATGCGCTTGAGATCGATGGCATCACGGACATGGGCATTTCCTTTTGTCACTGTGCCCGGCGTATAGAAAACGGTGCTTACTGCCTCATAGAGAGGATAATACTTTTCCAGTTTGCCACCGGCCTCAAAGTGGTGCTCTACTTTTTCAAATAAATTTTTCAGGCCCATGAATTACCCTTCCAGCTCAATCTTCGTCAGCACTTCACGCAGTACTGGACCGTACTCATATTTGCCTGGGCAAACATAGGTACACAATGCCAAATCTTCTTCATCCAGCTCCAGACAACCCAGCGCCTGAGCGCTATCAGAATCACCTGCAAGCAAGTCACGCAGTAAGTGAGTTGCCATAATATCCAGTGGCATGACACGCTCATAGTTGCCAATTGGCACCATAGAACGTTCCCCACCGTTTGTCGTGGTTGAGAAAGCAAAACGTTTCTTTTTCAGGAAGTGGCCGATTGTGGTGCGGGTAATCGAGAACTTATTAGCGCCTGGCGCAATCCAACCAAACAGCTCTTTTTCCCGGCCTTCAGCAAGTACAGAAACTGACGTATGGAAGCGGCCAAGATAATGACGAACGTCATCTGATTTTGCACCACACAGTACGGAACCAGAAACAATACGGTTTTCACCCTCTTGCAACTGATTTTGCGTCAATTCCAGCAAATCAGCCCCCAACCGAGTACGTACCAAGCGTGGCGATTTAACCTGTGGTCCCGCCAGAGACACCACACGATCAGTGTAAAGCTCACCCGTAGTAAACAGTTTACCGATAGCAATAACATCCTGATAACCCAGATGCCAAACCATTTTTTGGGCACTAACAGGTTCAATGAAATGAATATGAGTGCCCACCAAACCGGCTGGGTGTGGACCAATAAACTGGTTGTAGGTGATTTGAGCGTTATTTCCCACTGTTGGAATATTTCCAGCGCCGTAACAAACGTGGATTTTCCCCTCTGTCAATATTGACAGAACATTCAGGCCATCAACAAAAGCCTCTTCCTGAGTTGCGATAACGACGAGTGGATCAGCAGCCAGTGGCTGGGTGTCCATTGCCGTAACGAAGATTGCCTTTGGTGTGGAACCGGAGACAGGGGTACGACTGAAAGGACGTGTACGCAACGCTGTCCACAATCCTGACGCAAGCAGATTTTTCTCTACTTTTTCACGGCTCAGGCCAGCAAGTTCAGCACGCTCATAGCGATCGAATGTGACTTTCTCATCACCACTCACTTCAATAACAACGGATTGCAAAACACGACGTTCTCCACGTCCAATGGTGACAACTTTCCCGCTTGCAGGACTAGTGAAAACAACCCCTGGATTCTTCTTATCTTCAAAAAGAATTTGCCCTTTTTTGACATGCTCACCTTCCTTAACCAGCATAGAAGGACGCATTCCAACATATTCTTCACCCAGTAAAGCAACATGGCGAATTGTCGGACCATCTTCTATAACTTGGGCAGGCGCTCCTGCTATCGGGAGGTCGAGTCCTTTTTTAATTTTAATCATAAGATTTGCACAAGTTTATCAGTTAAATCATATACTACAGACTACCTTGCGGTATTCCCGTGAGGTAATGCAGCGACTCTAGTAATACAAAAAACCTTGAGCAATAGTATGTCTCAAGTTATTCACTCCGATAATCGTTACAAAGTTTCTCTTAATTTTCGCCGGAGTAATTCTAACACCTCCCCCACTGACTGTCTGATTAATCAAGTGACACAGTTCAAGCAAATAAAAATAATTTCTCTGCTAAACCGTCAACCATTCGATAAAGACGAATGTTTCTATCACTTTTCTCTACGCCAGGGCGATTTTTAATCAAAAATTAATTATCGCGCCGTTAATTTGAGTCTTCCCAATGAGTTCGATAAATCAAAAGGATATTCCGGCAGGAATTTAATGGAAGCGGCACCAAAATAACGACAATGACTTGTTTTGGAAACAATCACAGCCCGCCTATGAGTATTTTGTCCAAAATAGCATTCCTGCCACAGTTAACGTCATAGACGGGCAATATGTTATTAATGTAAAACCAGAAAACCCGTTACCCTTTTGGAACAGCGAATCAAATTATTCTCTCTCCAAAATGAAATAGCACATAGTCACCTGATTCAATACGGTGCCAGACTTCATTTCCGGTTAAAGGTTGGGTGGCAATCACGGATACGACATCCCCTGGCTGGGTGTGCTGCTGGAAATCGATTTCAACATCCTGATCAAGTAATTTAGCCCTGCCGAAAGGGGCACGACGAGTAATCCAATGCAATTGAGTAGAACAGTAAGCCATGACAAACTGCCCGTCTGACAACAGCATATTGAAAACACCTTTATTTCTCAGTTGATCCGCCAGGGAAGCAATAAATTTAAATACCGCAGGCCAATTAGAAGGTCGCTTGGGATATTTCAACGATAATTGATGTAATATCCAGCAAAATGCCCATTCACTGTCTGTCTCACCAACCGGCCGGTAATTACCCGTTTTCAGCTTACTATATCCCTTAAATTGACCATTATGGGCATAAGTCCAATACCTTCCCCATAGTTCACGGGTAAATGGATGGGTATTTGCCAGGGAAACATTACCACTGTTTGCCTGACGAATATGGGCGACAATCACTTCTGATTTGATTGGATAGCCTTGTACAAATCGCGCCACAGGCGAATGACAACTGGATTGGTGATCTTTAAATGTCCGGTATCCCAATCCCTCATAGAAGGTAACTCCCCAACCGTCTTTATGTGGGCCGGTATGCCCACCACGCTGAATGAGTCCACTCAAACTGAAAACGATATCTGTTGGCACGTTGGCGCTCATGCCAAGTAATTCACACATTGACTACCCCTAACGCCGATTCCTGACGAAAAGCAATCAGGCTTTTACCATTTCTTTTTCAATCAATTGAATCAAGATATGAATGACTTTGATGTGGATCTCCTGGATACGATCTGCATAACCAAAATGTGGTACTCGAATTTCAACATCTGCCGTTCCTGCCATTTTTCCGCCATCCTTGCCAGTCAGTGTAATGACTTTCATCCCTTTGGCACGGGCTGCTTCAACCGCTTTAATGATGTTGCCAGAGTTTCCTGACGTTGAAATGCCCAGCAGTACATCACCTTTCTGACCGACGGCTTCAACATAACGGGAAAATACATAGTCATAACCAAAGTCATTGCTCACACAAGATAAGTGGCTGGGATCAGAAATCGCAATAGCCGGATATCCTGGGCGATTTTCACGGTAGCGACCTGTCAATTCTTCCGCAAAATGCATGGCATCACAATGCGAGCCACCATTACCACAGGAAAGCACTTTTCCTCCTGCCTTGAATGAATCAGCCAGCAAAACCGCAGCTTTTTGAATAGCGTCGATATTTGCATCATCATTGAGGAAGTTAGCCAACGTCTCTGCGGCTTCGGATAATTCACTGCGGATCAGTTCTTGATACATGGAACTCATACTCCTGAAAAGTCTTCGGGATTAATAATGTCAGTCAGCAAGTGTAACGGATTCCCCTATCTGAAAGAAGATATCATCACATCTTGCAAGAATTATCGTTTGCAAAACTAACTCGACTTTGTGAGCTAGATTGTAATTAAGATGTAAATATATTGATAAATACACTTTCCTCATCTAAAAAAGAAGGACATCACAACAGGTCAGACCTCTGACAACTCAACCTGAGATTTACAGGAGTTTTACTATGACCACTTTCAGCATTATCTTATTTTTAGTCTTGATTGGCGGGCTTTGTTACCACAAAGTCAGCTTAACGCTCAGCAGCTTGCTGCTTGTTGCCTATACGTTCGTTATGAGTATAACTGGCCTTTGGAGTTATTGGTTGCTGTTACCACTGGTCATCGTCCTATTCCCTCTTGTCTTTACACCTGTACGTATCTCCTTATTCTCTGCGCCGGGCCTAAAAGCCTTCCGCAAGGTTATGCCAAGCATGTCCAACACAGAGAAAGAAGCCATTGATGCAGGAACTACATGGTGGGAAGGCGATCTATTCCGTGGTAACCCTGACTGGCAAAAACTGCATAACTATCCAAAGCCGCAGTTAACTGCTGAAGAACAAGCTTTTATTGATGGTGCGGTAGAAGAAGCCTGCCGCATGGCAAATGATTTCCAAATCACTCATGAATTGGCTGACTTACCACCTGAGCTTTGGGCCTACCTGAAAGAACATCGTTTCTTTGCCATGATCATCAAGAAAGAATATGGTGGCCTGGAATTTTCCGCTTATGCTCAATCTCAGGTATTGCAAAAACTGGCCGGCGTATCAGGTATTCTGGCAATTACTGTTGGCGTACCTAACTCCTTGGGGCCAGGTGAATTGCTGCAACACTACGGCACAGATGAACAGAAAAAACATTACTTGCCTGGACTTGCCCGTGGTGAAGAAATTCCCTGCTTTGCGTTGACTAGCCCTGAAGCCGGTTCAGATGCCGGAGCTATTCCTGATACTGGTGTTGTCTGTATGGGGGAATGGCAAGGCAAACAAGTTCTTGGTATGCGCCTGAATTGGAATAAACGTTACATTACCCTTGCCCCTATTGCTACCGTGCTGGGATTGGCATTTAAACTGTATGATCCGGATCATCTACTGGGCGATACTGAATCACTGGGAATTACCTGTGCGTTGATCCCAACCAATACACCAGGCGTAGAAATTGGTCACCGCCATTTCCCTCTGAATATCCCATTCCAGAATGGTCCAACCCGTGGTAAAGATATTTTCGTTCCTATCGATTACATCATTGGTGGACCGAAAATGGCAGGTCAGGGCTGGCGTATGCTGGTTGAATGTCTGTCTGTTGGTCGTGGTATTACTTTGCCATCCAACGCAACAGGGGGATTGAAAAGTGCAGCTATGGCAATTGGTGCTTATTCCTATATTCGCCGTCAATTCAAGCTGCCTATCGGTAAAATGGAAGGTATCGAAGAGCCACTGGCACGTATCGCAGGTAACGCTTACTTGATGGATGCGGCCGCAACCATGATCACCAGCGGTATCATGTTGGGCGAAAAACCTTCGGTTCTGTCTGCTATCGTGAAATACCATTGTACGCATAGAGGTCAACGTTCTTTTATTGACGCCATGGATATCGCTGGCGGCAAAGGCATCTGTCTTGGGCCATCGAACTTCCTTGCTCGCGGTTATCAGGGTGCTCCCATTGCTATTACCGTTGAAGGTGCGAATATCCTGACCCGTAGCATGATCATCTTTGGTCAGGGTGCAATCCGCTGCCATCCTTATGTATTGGCTGAAATCGCCGCAGCAGAAAGCAACAATGTGAAACACTTTGACAAGGCTCTGTTTGGTCACTTGGGCCATGTTGCCAGTAACACTCTGCGCAGCCTGTGGCTTGGTATTACCAAAGGCAGAACCAGTCGTTCGCCAGTCAATGATGCTACTCGCCGTTACTATCAACAGATTAACCGTTTAAGCGCTAACCTTGCCCTGCTCTCTGATGTGTCAATGGGCGTATTGGGGGGCAGCCTGAAACGCCGTGAACGCATTTCAGCTCGTTTGGGGGACATTCTGAGCCAAATCTTCCTGGCTTCTGCGGCCTTGAAACGCTATGAAGATGAAGGACGCCAGAAAGAAGATTTGCCATTGATCCAGTGGGCAGTAGAAGATAGCCTGAAACAAGCTGAACAGGCCATGAACGATTTGCTGCGCAATTTCCCCAACCGTTTGGTTGCAGGTTTAATGCGAGTGATTATCTTCCCATTGGGGCGAGTACATACCGCACCATCTGATAAATTGGATCACAAACTGGCTCAGATATTACAGACTCCTTCCGCAACCCGTAGCCGGATTGGACGTGGGCAATATTTGACACCAAGTGAGCATAACCCTCACGGGTTACTGGAAGAAGCATTGCTTGATATCATCGCCGCAGAGCCAATCCATGTTCGCTTAAGCCACGAGGCAGGCAAAAACCTAAGCTTCACACGTTTGGATGAATTAGCTAAGCAGGCGCTGACAGAGAACAAAATCAGCCAAGAAGAAGCAGATATCCTGAAACGAGCTGAAAACAGTCGATTGCGTTCAATCAATGTCGATGAATTTGAGCCAAATGCATTCGCTGTACCCAATCCAGCAAAAAAGCCTGAAAGTCAGCGTCAAAATAAAGCCGCCTGATGCTGACCAGAAAGCTTGATTCATGCAAAATATAGGACTAAGAAGCGGGGCACCGGTGCCCCGTTTTTATTTAAATGGATTCTAGTGATAACAACTCTTCGATTGTCTGGCGGCGACGGATCAAGCGCGCCTCTCCCTCAATAAACAAAATTTCAGGGATCAAAGGACGGCTATTATAATTTGAAGACATAGAAGCACCGTAAGCGCCAATATCGTGAAAAATCAGATAATCCCCGACGCTAACACGAGGCAACATATGTGACACAACTTCCCCACCTTCTAACTGTGTAAACACATCACCAGATTCACATAACGGCCCCGCAACGATGGTTTCTAGCAATGTAGTTTCTAACGACGTGGTTTCCGGCGGCGCGTTTACCGGCAATACAGAAATACGGTGATAACTGCCATACATTGCCGGACGCATTAAGTCATTGAAACCTGCATCTACCAGCACATAATGTCGATTACCCATAGACTTAACGGCCCGTACTTCCGCCATTAAGATCCCTGACTCAGCAACCAGAAAACGCCCAGGTTCAATTTCCAGCTCAACATGATGCCCCAGATGCTGCTCAATACGTTGACGAGCCTCATGCCACAAGCTGTAATAATGTTCGGTATCGACTGACTCTTCACCGTCCTTATAGGGAATGGATAAACCACCACCTGCGGAAATGGCTTGAATATCCTCCCCACACAGCATGACCTGCTCCACCATAGCATTGCAAACATTGGAGAGATGTTGATAATCCACCCCTGAACCAATGTGCATATGCAGCCCCACTAACTGCAAATCATATTGATGAATTTTTGCAATTGCCAGAGGGAGATCCTGAAACCAGATCCCATGTTTGCTATTTTCGCCACCAGTATTCGTCTTTTGGCTATGCCCATGCCCGAATCCGGGGTTAATACGTAACCACACCGGATGACCAGACTGACGTTCACCAATTTGTGCCAACATATCAATAGAACCAACATTGACTGGAATATCCAGCTCAATGACACGCGACAATGTTGCCTCATCAATCACATCCGCCGTGAACACAATCTCTGACTTATCGCGACCAGGTTTAAAACCTGCATAAAGCGCCCGCTCTATTTCACCCAATGACACCGCATCAACTTTCACGCCCTGTTCTCTTATCAAGCGTAAAATATGGGTATTGGAACACGCTTTCTGTGCGAACCGAATGATGTCAAACCGTTTTAATTTTTTGATTTGTTTGATGATGCTATCGCCATCATAAAGCCACAATGGTGTTCCGTACTGAGTTGGCAAACGGAGTAGATTATCAGGGATAAAATGTTTCCCTGGGTCATGAGTAAAGGTCGATATGGTCATTGAAGCGTCTCACAAAATCAGCAATTTTTTCATTATTGACAATAATGAGGCAGGAAGAAAAATATCCATTTAGCCATAGTCTATTCATTTGTGATATTGTTATGTGTATTTTTTATTCAACGAGATAAATCTATGCACTCCTGTTCATGGCGACACATTGAAATTTTCCATGCTGTAATGACCACTAAGAACCTGACTGATGCAGCGTTACTACTGAAAACATCCCAGCCCACGGTCAGCCGTGAACTTGCACGCCTTGAACAATTACTAAAACTTAAATTGTTTGATCGAATCAAAGGGCGTCTGTTTCCAACCACACAAGGATTACGGTTATTTGAGGAGGTGCAGCGCTCTTATTATGGGCTGGAAAGAATAATCAATGCGGCTGGCAGTATCCGACAATTTGAACAGGCGCAGTTATCCATCGCTTGCCTGCCAATGTTCTCCCAATCTCTGCTGCCAAAAGCCTGTTGCAGTTTTATCGAACGCTATCCTGAAGCCAGGCTGACCATCATTCCACAAGAGTCTCCCCTATTGGAAGAATGGCTTTCAGCACAGCGCCATGATATTGGCTTAACCGAACATTTACAGACTCCGGCAGGTACTGAACGAGAAACGTTGATAACCTTAAATGAAATTTGTGTCTTACCCATTCATCATCCGCTCGGTCAAAAATCACAGCTGACGCCAGCAGATTTTCACAATCAAAAATTTATCAGCCTCTCGATCACAGACAGTTACAGGCAACTGATTGATACAATCTTTACTGAGCATCAAATCAATCGCAAGATGGTAATGGAAACCCATAGCGCAGCCTCAATTTGTGCCATGATTAACGAAGGCATTGGCATATCCATCGTAAATCCGCTAACTGCATTGGATTATTTAGATAACAGCGCAAAAATTTGCATTCGGCCATTCAGTATCGACATTCCATTCACAGTAAGTTTAATCAAACCCATACATCGCCCCTCCTCAGAGCCCGTAGAGGCTTTCATTACCCATTTAAAACAACAGGCTGCTCTACTTGCCGAAAAATTGACATTAGCGTTTCAACATTAATTGCTGCCAATGAGGTGATGTAGCAAACCAATCTACCAGAAAATCCAACAGTGCCCGCAAAGTCGCTGGCATATTCTGGCGGCTGGTATAAATACCATAGATCCCCATTGCCTGAGGTTGGTAATCAGGCAGCAGCTCAACTAACTGCCCTGACATCAAATAAGAAGAAACTGAATAGTAAGGCTGCATTGCGATTCCAGCTCCCTGCAAAGCAGCTTCCATTAATACAGTCGATTCATTGGCACTTAACGTACCACTGACAGGGACTGAATAGTGCTCATGCTGTTTTTCAAATACCCACAAACTTTTGCCGAAAAAGTTATAGGTCAGGCAATTATGTGATGTTAAATCCATAGGATTGTTGGGAATAGATTTCCCCACTAAATAAGACGGCGCAGCACAAACGATGGAATGGCAAGTCGATAATGGGCGAGCGATCAGATTTGGCTCCAGATTATTGGTAATACGGATCGCCAAATCAATGCGTTCTTCTATCAAATTGACAACCTTATTATCCATTTGCAAATTGACGGCA
Organism: Xenorhabdus sp. TS4; assembly: GCF_014467265.1. Lineage (NCBI taxonomy): Bacteria > Pseudomonadati > Pseudomonadota > Gammaproteobacteria > Enterobacterales > Morganellaceae > Xenorhabdus > Xenorhabdus sp. TS4. The sequence goes on from NZ_NKHQ01000003.1 coordinate 250,482, forward strand.
ATGTGAGGATATATCCGCATAAATTCGGGAATGGCAACTGCCAACGCACTAATGCCCAACGACTGGGAACAACTCACTCGCAACAATCCTCTTAGGGTTTGTGCTGCCAAAGATTGCTGTACAGGCATTCCTTCTGCTAATTCCATTAACTTAAGGCTGCGTTGATAAGCATTCTCACCCGCCGAAGTCAGGCTAATTTTACGTGTCGTACGATGCAATAAGCGAACTCCTGCCCACTTTTCCATTTCAGCCAAATATCGCGATACCATTGCCCTCGACATATCCAATCGCTCTGCTGCTGCAATGAGGCTGCCCTGTTCAACAATCGTAATAAACACTTGTGCTGCGGTGATCCTATCCATTTCGGCCAACCTATTTTTCGCCCTAATTAGCTCGATTTATGCAACAAATAGTTGCTGGTTATGGGGTTTTTAAATCGGAATATGCAACTTATCATACATGCCATTCAAGCACACAAGCTTTTTGCTATAGGAATTCGACGATGGCTCACAAAACAACATTAAACATCGCTCTGGCAGCGACACTCTCCTTGGGAATGGCCTCACTGGCTCAAGCAACCGATCTAAAATTGGATATCTACAATCCAGGTGAAAAAGGTGTCTTCCCTGTTTCTTCTGAAATTATCAGTGGCGATCATGAAGTTGTCCTGATTGATGCCCAATTTAAGAAAAATGATGCACAAGAGCTGGTAAAAATGATCCAGCAAACAGGCAAAAAACTGACAACGATCTATATTAGCCAATCCGATCCTGATTTTTACTTTGGTCTTGACGTGATCACCGAAGCTTTCCCTGACGCCAAAGTTATCGCATCACCAGAAACCATCAAAGCAATCAATGAAACCAAAGATGGCAAACTAGCTTATTGGGGTGGAATTCTTGCAGATCAGGCCCCCAAGAAGATCGTCGTACCAGCGCCACTAACAGGAAATTCCTTTACTGTTGATGGTGAAAAACTGATTGTTGAAGGCTTAGATGGCCCAGCCGCAGATCGTACTTTTGTCTGGATTCCTAAATTAAAAGCAGTTGTTGGTGGTGTGACTGTTTCTGACCATATCCATGTATGGATTGCAGATACCCAAACCAAAGCATCACGCCAGCATTGGCAACAAACATTGGATCGTATCAAGAGCCTGCAACCTAAAACTGTTGTACCTGGTCACTATCTGGGGAATTCATCAATGACGTTGGATTCAGTAACTTTCACCCAGAATTATCTGACCACATTGGAAAAAGAGTTACCGAAAGCAAAAGATTCCAATGCGTTGATTGCAGCCATGAAAAAACATTATCCGGATTTGGCTGATGAATCTAGCCTTGAACTCAGTGCCAGAGTATTAAAAGGCGAAATGAAGTGGCCTCAGTAAGTTGAAAATATTGCGGGCGTTGCGGATAGTAGCGCCCGTATAACAATATTTGAAATATTACCTTAACACTCCCCCTCTTTAATTTTAAAGAATCCCAAATGCCAAATAAAAAACAAAAGTCCAGCGCCAATTTTTAATAAAATTAGTATCAAAATCCATTTTAATATTTTATATTTACCCCCATATAAAAACCGATAACACATTAACTTTGAAAATAAAAAACTTATTAAATAAACACAGTTCCTTTTTAATTGATGTGATATTTATCGCCTTTTGATAATTCGAAATAACTAATAAACTCAAGTTGTGATCAATAGTCCATAATCCAATAAATCAACTTGAATAAAAATCTCACTTTTTTTAAATTTGCAGTCAGCGGAGAGATAAGCCAGCAGCCCAAAGCTAACCAGATGCTTCCAACGTCTAGAATATGCAGGGCAAGCAGCTTAAAACCAACTAGATGCTTCTAACATCTAGCGCATACAGGATAAACAGCCTAAACCAACTAGATGCTTCTAACGTCTAATGTACGCAGGATGCGCTGCTCAAGCTAACAGATGCTTCCAACGTCTGGCATATGCAGAAAAGCAGCTTAAACCAACTAGATGCTTTTAACATCTAGTATATACAGAATGCGTACCGTAGGTTAGGTTCCTGTTCTCTCCGCCACTTTTTATCTATTGTCCCACTTTGCAGATGAATATTATACTTTACCAATACCATACCCCAGCAATACTATCGCGGATAAACATAAATAAGGCCCAAATGCGATAAACTCAGGAAAAGATTTTCTTTTCACTCCAATTATTACAAACCCAAACAGTCCAGACAATGAAGCCATCAGTATCAATATTGGTATCATTTCCACACCCAACCAGGCACCGATTGCCGCGGTTAATTTGAGATCACCATAACCTATTCCTTCCTTATTTAAGGTATATCGACATAACCAATACAAAAACCACAAAAAAAGATACCCTGATATGGCGCCGTATATTGCACTCTTTATCGGAATCAAATTACCATCAATATTAACCAAAAGCCCAAACCATAATAAAGGAAGAGTGATAATATCAGGCAAGCAATATGTTTTAATATCGATAACGGCCAATAACAATAAGGTACTACAGAAAAACATAACTATTATATAATCTACGTTAATTAAAATAGAGTTCCTTCCTTTTTCTCACCTGTAAAAAATGAAAATCCATTTATAAAAAACATCCTTGTCACCGTCTTCTTTCCTTATTTCCTGACATAAATCAGGACAAGATGAATATTAATTTTCCACTCCGGTTATTGGCAATGAAATTTTAGCGAAAAAAGCAATTATAAAATAAATATGCGAACCAGCTCGCAAGGAGATCTCTTGTATTCCTTAAGCCAAGAGATAACTTGATCACGCAAACAGCGCTCATTTATCATGACGGTGAATCAATTTTGTCATATGGTTGTTTGCGCCATACCGGAAGAATCCGGAAAAAAGAAGGAAAGAAGAATATGCGAATACCCCGCATCTATCACCCTGAACTGCTCTCAACAGGAGCGGAAATTTATTTGAGTGACGATGCTGCCAATCACGTTGGCCGCGTGCTTAGAATGAGTAACGGGCAAGCATTACAACTCTTTGATGGCAGTAATCAGGCTTTTGATGCAATAATCACGGAAGCCAGTAAAAAAACGATTAAAGTGTCTATCATTGATGGCAAATTGTCTAATCATGAATCACCGCTGAACCTGCATCTGGGGCAGGTCATGTCCCGTGGTGAAAAAATGGAATTTACAATCCAAAAATCTGTTGAATTGGGTGTCAACACGATTACCCCACTTCTGTCTGAACGTTGTGGTGTAAAACTGGATACAGAAAGATTGGAGAAGAAATTACAACAATGGAAAAAAATTGTCATTTCTGCCTGTGAGCAATGCGGACGTAACCGGATCCCTGAAATCCGCCCCGTTATGCCACTTGAAAGCTGGTGCGCAGAAAACGATGGTAGCTTAAAATTGAATCTGCATCCCCGTGCCAGCCATAGCATCAATACCCTCTCACTCCCTGTGGAAAAAGTGCGCCTGCTGATTGGGCCTGAAGGGGGATTATCTGCCGAAGAAATAGAAATGACAGCAAAATATCAGTTTACTGATATCCTGTTAGGGCCTCGTATTCTGAGGACAGAAACGACGGCACTCACTGCAATTACCGCATTGCAAGTACGTTTTGGTGACCTAGGTTAAGGAGAAAAAATGATCAAGCTCGGTATTGTGATGGACCCTATTTCATCCATCAACATCAAGAAAGACACTAGTTTTGCCATGCTGCTGGAAGCACAAAAACGCGGATGGGAAATCCATTATATGGAAATGCATGATCTCTATCTGCATCAAGGAGAGGCTCGCGCTCATACACGTTTGCTCACGGTAGAAGAAAATCCCCAACAGTGGTATCAGCTTGGCAGTGAGCAGGAAATCGCTCTCGATACTTTGCAAGTTATTTTGATGCGCAAAGATCCACCTTTTGATACTGAATACATCTATGCAACCTATATTCTGGAAAGAGCAGAAGTCAAAGGCAGCCTGATCGTTAATAAGCCCCAAAGCCTGCGCGACTGTAACGAAAAGCTGTTTACTGCCTGGTTCCCGGAATGGACACCCGATACGCTAGTCACCCGCAGTGCCAAAAAATTACGCGAGTTCCACCAAAAACATAGCGATGTTATTTTTAAACCTTTGGATGGTATGGGGGGCGCTTCCATCTTCCGTCTGAAAAAAGATGACGCCAATGTCGGCGTTATTATTGAAACGCTGACTGAACATGGCACTCGTTATTGCATGGCACAAAATTTTCTGCCTGCCATTAAAGATGGAGATAAACGCGTACTGGTTGTTGATGGTGAACCTGTACCTTATTGCCTTGCCCGTATCCCTGCTCAAGGAGAAACCCGTGGTAATCTGGCGGCAGGTGGTCGTGGAGAAGCACGCCCATTGTCAGAAAGCGATTGGGCAATTGCCCGTGCAGTTGCTCCGGTATTAAAAGAAAAAGGATTAATTTTTGTTGGGTTGGATATCATTGGCGACCGTTTAACTGAAATCAACGTGACCAGCCCAACCTGTGTACGTGAAATAGAAGCGGCATTCCCAGACATCTCCATTACCGGCATACTGATGGATGCTATCGAAAAACGATTGGAAAAACAGATAGCATAACAGGCCAAACAACGTTCGTTTCCTGACAATATTTGCCATTTATAATAAGAGCCCACATACTGTGGGCCAGTCATTCTTATATTGCCAAAATAATTATCAGAAAACACATGAATCTACAGCATCATTTTCTTATTGCCATGCCTTCTCTCTCTGATCCTTATTTCAATCGTTCCGTGGTTTATATCTGCGAACATGATCAAAACGGGGCAATGGGATTAATTATCAATAAGCCAATAGACCGAGTTTCTATCCAAAGTATCTTACAAAAATTAGATATCACTCCTAAAGATAGAGACAGTACGATCAATCTCAACCGGCCAGTGATGGCGGGTGGTCCTCTGTCTGAAGAGCACGGTTTTATTTTGCATACGCCGCAATCAGGTTTCAGTTCCAGTATTCAGATCTCTGAACACACCATGATCACGACATCCAAAGATATGCTGGAAGCTCTGGGCACATCGCGCCAACCGAAAAATGTTTTAATGACCCTTGGATACTCAAGCTGGGAAGCTGGTCAGTTGGAAAGGGAAGTTATGGAAAACAGTTGGCTTACTGTCAGCGCTGAACCTTCCATCATTTTTGATACTCCTATTGCTACCCGCTGGCATGAAGCGGCTTCTTTACTGGGGGTTAATATTTACAATCTCTCATCACAAGCAGGACACGCCTGATGAAAAACCGTACAATCATCGCTTTTGATTTTGGAACTCGCAGTATTGGAGCTGCCATCGGGCAAGAAATCACAGGCACGGCCAGAGCATTAACCTCCTTCAAAGCCAACGAAGGTTCCCCTAATTGGGAGCTTATTGGAAAATTACTTAAAGAGTGGCAACCCGATCTGGTTATTGTTGGTCTGCCACTCAATATGGATGGCACAGAACAACTTGTCACCGCACAAGCCCGTAAGTTCGCCAATCGCATACATGGCCGTTTCGGGGTACAAATTGAACTGCATGATGAACGATTAACTACCGTGGAAGCACGCTCTCACCTTTTTGATCACGGTGGCTATAAAGCACTGAATAAAAGTAAGGTTGATGCCACTTCCGCTGTTATTATCCTGGAAAGCTGGTTTGAACAGCAATATCAATAATAACAATATTTATAATAGCAATATTTATAATAGCAATATCCGTAATAGCCATACTCACCATTAGGCATGGCTATTACCGTAAGCAGTTTATCCCAGCAACCCCAACGAATTGCGTTGTTTTCGGCTTTGCTCGTAAGTTTGCATACCGCAAGCAGCACCAGTCTGCATTAATGATGCTATTTGATGATTCTTGCCTTCTCTTACCAAATGACTAACAGCCTGATTGATGACCAAAACTTCATAAATAGCTACTCTTCCACCATCTTTAGCAGGAAGCAATTGCTGAGAAATAACTGCCTTTAAACTTCCGGCCAGCTGGCTACAAATCCAACCTTTTTCTTCTGCGGAAAAAACATCAACCAGACGATCTATCGCCTGAATTGCACCACGGGTATGCAGCGTTGACAAAACCAAGTGCCCCGTTTCAGCCGCTGTCAAAGCCAACCTGATCGTCTCCTTATCCCGTAATTCTCCCAGCAGGATCACATCTGGATCTTGGCGTAATGCTCCTTTCAATGCCGTTTGATAATCCTCGACATCTTTACCAATCTGCCTTTGCTGTATCAAACAATTTCGGCTTCGGTGAACAAATTCTATTGGATCTTCCAACATAATGATGTGCTTACAAACATGGCTATTCAAAGCATTAATCATAGCTGACAGCGTAGTAGACTTACCGCTTCCCGTCGCACCTGTCACTAATATCAATCCACTCATCTCCTGCAAGGTAAGGTGCTGGATGATGTCAGGCGCATAGAGTTGTTCCAATGTCGGGCATTTATTCTCAATCAATCGCAATACCAATGATAAATGAGATTGTTGATAGAATAGATTTCCCCTGAGTCGCTGTTTATCTGGCATTGTTACCACAAAATCGACATGACCGTGCTTATGTAACTGCTGTTTCTGCGCATCCGATAATATTTCTTCACTCCATGTTATAAGGGTATTAGGTTGAATTTCCTCATATTGTCTCTGTGGGTATAACATACCATTGATACGCAAAACCGGAACTTGCCCGACACAAAGATGCAGATCGGAAGCATTATGCTTTACACTAAGGGACACCCATTTTTCCATATTCATTTTTTTATCTCCTGAGTCAATTATGAACAATATCGAACAAAATCTTCACGATGTCAGGAACCGCATGACACTTGCAGCGCAAAAATGCGGACGTTCTTCAGAAGAAATTACTTTGCTTGCAGTCAGTAAAACCAAACCTGTGGATGCCATCGCAGAAGCCATAGCCAATGGCCAGCGGGAATTTGGTGAGAATTACGTGCAGGAAGGGGTTGAAAAGATCCAATACTTTACTAACCGTGACGATTTAGTGTGGCACTTTATTGGCCCATTACAATCGAACAAGAGTCGTTTGGTTGCAGAAAATTTTGATTGGTGTCATACCGTTGACAGAGTAAAAATCGCCCAACGTTTAAGCGAGCAACGTCCTGAAAACATGCCGCCTCTTAATATTCTGATCCAGATTAATATCAGTGGAGAAGAGAGCAAATCAGGCATTTTGTTGGAAGAGTTAACCGAATTGGCTGCAACTATTAATGGATTGCCTAATCTGGTATTGCGCGGATTGATGGCAATACCTGCACCGGAAAACAACTTTGAACGCCAAATTGCCATTTTTCGCCAAATGGAACAAGCATTGATTAAGCTAAAAGCGCAATATCCCCAAGCTGATACACTATCAATGGGCATGACGGATGATATGGAAGCCGCTATTACTTGTGGTTCTACACTAGTTCGGATTGGAATGGCAATATTCGGTGCCCGTCAGTACAAGTCTTAATATAGAAAATGAAAATCACCTGATTCAATACCTTAAATTAACTGATTAATAGACGAGATTATCTAATGGAAAATCGTAAAATCACCTTTATTGGCGCAGGAAATATGGCTCATGCCATTATTGCCGGCTTAGTCAGCAAAGGTTATCCTGCCGAACTTATCACTGTCTGTTCTCCAACTACCGCCCGCCGTGATGTGCTGGCAAAAGAATATGGCATTAATAGTCAAGGCGATAATATTCGTTACGCACAAGAAGCCGATGTCATCGTTCTGGCGGTTAAACCGCAAATGATGGCAGAAGTTTGTGGATCACTGCACTCATACGTCGATTTCAGTGGAAAACTGGTTATTTCTATTGCTGCTGGTATTCCAGTGTCCCGTTTTTATACGCTCTTGCAGGATAATCTCAATATTATCCGCATTATGCCAAATACCCCTTCGCTTGTAGGGCAAGGGATGAGTGGATTGTTTGCGCCTGAGCATATCGGGCAAACTGATCGCGACTTTGCAGCATCGCTAATGAGTAGTGTCGGGAAAGTCAGCTGGGTAAATGATGAAAACGGTATCAACGATATTATCGCCATCGCAGGCAGTGCCCCTGCTTATTTCTTCCTGTTCATGGAATCGATGCAACAAGAAGCGGAACGTCTGGGATTTGACAGTGAAACGGCCAGAGAACTTGTCCTGCAAGCAGCCATAGGTTCAGCTAAACTTGCTGAAACGCAAAAAGATCTTCCTTTTGCTATCCTGCGTGAGCAGGTAACATCTAAAGGCGGTACAACGGCTGAAGCATTGCGCATTTTTTATGAAGGCAAGCTGCCTGAAATTGTGTCCAATGCCATGCAAGGAGCCATTCGCCGAGCACAGGAAATGGAAAAATTATTTTAATTCAATTGGTTTAATTCAATCAGGGCTGCTACATGCAATTCTTAAACTTCGTCTTTTTCACCGTTCTGGATTTATATATTGCCGTTTTACTACTGCGTGTCTGGATGCAGTGGGCACGTTGTGATTTTTATAATCCATTCTCACAATTTATCGTTAAAATTACCCAACCTGTGGTACGCCCATTACGCAGAGTCATTCCTGCCATTGGTCCCATTGATACCGCGTCCGTACTTCTCTCCTACCTGCTGATTATTATCAAGATCTTGTTGCCGATATGGTTAGCCACAGGGCAATTTTTAGTCCCTTCTGGTGCCATATTCTTGTTTAGCGTGATTGAGTTACTGACTGCTGCCGGAAAGCTCGTATTCTGGTTAGTGATCGCCCGCGCGTTATTAAGCTGGATCAGCCAAGGACGCAACCCTGTGGATTATGTCCTGATTCAATTAACTGAACCACTAATGGCACCTATCCGCCGCATTATCCCTTCTATGGGCGGCCTTGATTTCTCTGCCATGATTGTCATTCTTATTCTCTACGCACTGAATGCCCTGCGCTACGATGTAATGGGGTGGCTGGCTTCAATGTTCGCAAGTTAATTAGATAAACAGATCAATTAGATACATAGATTAATTGGATATACAGGTTAATAAAATAAATGGCAATGCAAAAAGTTGTTCTCGCCACGGGAAATGCAGGTAAAGTACGTGAATTGGCTGATTTATTAGCTGATTTTGGCTTAGATATCGTGGCTCAAACCGCATTAGGTGTGGATTCAGCCGATGAAACAGGTCTCACTTTTATTGAAAACGCAATCATCAAAGCTCGCCATGCCGCAGCAGTGACCGGTTTACCTGCGATTGCCGACGATTCTGGGTTATCGGTTGACGCATTAGGTGGTGCACCAGGTATTTATTCCGCTCGCTATGCAGGCAGTAATGCCTCCGATCAGGAGAACCTGGAAAAATTATTGCAAGTCATGCGCGATGTTCCTGATGAACAGCGTCAGGCTCAATTCAATTGTGTACTGGTCTTCCTACGCCATGCAGAAGATCCTACCCCTCTGGTATATCACGGTCGCTGGTCAGGCATGATTACCCGTGAACCGGCTGGAAAAGGCGGTTTTGGTTATGATCCCGTTTTTTATGCTCCTGAATTTAACTGTACAGCCGCCGAGCTAACTCGTGAGCAAAAAAATGCCATTTCACACCGTGGGAAAGCATTAGCAATGTTATTGGAAGCCATGCGTAATGCTTAAGTTGCCACCTCTGAGTCTTTATATTCATATTCCGTGGTGCGTGCAGAAATGCCCTTATTGTGACTTTAATTCACATGCCTTAAAAGGGGATGTACCGCATCAGGAATATGTTGATCATCTATTGGCAGATTTGCATGTGGATCTACCAATGATTGGTGATCGTGAGGTATCAACGATTTTTATCGGTGGAGGAACCCCTAGTCTGTTAAGCGCCGAAGGTATGCAACGATTGCTTGATGGGGTCAGGGCTTCACTGCCACTCTCTCCGCAAGCAGAGATTACAATGGAAGCCAATCCGGGAACCGTTGAAGCTGCTCGTTTCAGTGCTTATCAGCAAGCGGGAATCAATCGCATTTCTATCGGTGTACAAAGTTTTGGTTCAGATAAACTTATCCGTTTAGGGCGTATCCACGGCCCGGAAGAGGCCAAACGGGCAGCTAAATTGGCTAACGGGCTTGGATTACGCAGTTTCAATCTGGATTTGATGCATGGCCTGCCTAACCAAACACTCAATGAAGCATTGAATGATTTACGTCAGGCTATTGAGTTATCGCCCCCCCACCTGTCCTGGTATCAACTAACGATTGAACCCAATACCAGTTTCGGTTCTCGCCCTCCGGTCTTACCGGATGATGATGCGTTATGGGATATTTTTTCCCAAGGCCATCAATTACTGACAGAGGCGGGTTATCAACAATATGAAACTTCGGCCTATGCCAAACCCGGTTATCAATGCCAGCATAATCTCAATTACTGGCGTTTCGGTGATTATTTGGGGATTGGTTGCGGAGCACATGGCAAAATTTCGTTTGCAGATGGCCGTATTCTCCGTACGGTAAAAACCAAACATCCACGCGGTTATATGCAAGGGAATTATCTGGATCAGCAAAATCAGGTGGATAATGGAGATCGTCCATTTGAATTTTTCATGAACCGTTTTCGCTTGCTGGAATCGATGCCACGCCAGGATTTCAGTGATTTCACCGGATTATCGGAAAGTGTCATTCGTCCACAAATTGACGAAGCACTGACGAAAGACTATATCACTGAAAGCGATACACACTGGCAAATCACCAAGCACGGAAAACTATTCCTGAATTCCTTACTAGAGCTGTTTCTTTGAAGAAATAAACTTATAAATAAACTGCACCTAAAAATTAAAAGGTGCAGTTTTATTGGTTAGAATCTGAGGGAATATTGTTTTTAGAGCTATATTTTAACCAGTGCACATAGTTACCCACATTACTTAGTTCTCTCTTAATCAAACAGCATTACCAGATAAAGGTAATATTTCATATTAGAAAACATTATAATTATTCCTGAACAAGACCAGATATTTCTGGATGAAAATATTCTCTATATTTATTTAAACACTCTTCATTTCTGAAACTATATGTTTTAAGTAACCAACGCTTTTCCGCAGCATTTTTATCAACAACCTTGATAATTTCACGATTATGCAGTGAATCCTGATTTGCAAAAGAAAATAAATCTCCGCTATTAATAGAAATATGTTCCTTTTTTGCTTTAGTGATAGCAATTTTCAATTCAAGAAGAGCCTCAATAGCTTCTTTAGGGGCATCTAATAAATAGGTAGTACGGGTATCGTAGTAACGAAAAGTATGTATGTTCTCAAGAATGATATGCTTTTCAGAGTAAATTTGTTTTTTGTTAGAGTCTCTTGAATATTCGTCATAAGGAGTCATATACCAAGGTTGACGTAACCAGTGCTGCGATTCTGGCTTTAGGTAAGAAAGTATATCCTTGCCATCAAGATAACCTGTATAAATCAAATTTCGTTCACTACAACGCATACCAAGTAAACTAAGAAAATCCGCTCTCACAGGATGCGCGGTACGATCATTGTGGAAATAGAGTTCACCATCAGTTTTTTGCGTTTGTGTATTAGAATATTTCTTATGGGCGTAGACATCATGAAAGAAATCACCGTTATTGCGTGTCTGGTAAGCCAGTAGAGGAGAATCAGTTAACTGTGAGAAAAGTTCTAACAGGCTTTCTCCAATAAATGTTGTTTTCTTCCTGTATTTATCATTCACAGGGTCTTCCTGATCGAATTCAGGAATAACTCTATCAATAGGAAGATTTTTCAATAGCTGTGCATTAATACCATATAGTCGTCTTTCATCTTTTATTTTATGACATACTTCTACAAATTTCTTTGGTACTTTTCCCAACAAAATAAGATTGCTAACTTCATGCTTAAAATTAATATAATTTTCATAAGGATTAACATTAATTATATCAAGAGCATTAAAAATATCTTTGTTTTCCAACCTGTCAAATTTGTAAACACTAATCATTTTAAACCTCCAAATAATATTATTCCAAACATGTCATTATACTACCAACAATATCTTATAAAAATCTTAAGTGAATTAATCACATTAAAATTTATAAAAGGAAAAATAAATCAAGAGAGAATAAAATTATCACCAGAATTTTTCTAAATTAAACAGCCATCTATTAAGAAAAGATGGCTGTTTTCAATATCATCTTATTCTGCCTGAAGCACGGGCGTAAGAAAATAGCCCTCCGGCAGAGACAATATTGGCAAGTTCACCAATAGGATCGGTTTGATATTTTTCACCATTTTTCAACAGAATGACGGTCTGGTTTTCAATATCAATCTCAATACTGTCTCCCGTGACTAATTGGTCACACAAGCGCTCTTGGGCTGCAACGGGCAATAACTGGCCAGTTGATACACAATTTCGAAAGAATATACGGGCATAAGATTGAGCAAGCACCGCTTTCACCCCTGAAGCACCTAAGGCTGCCACAGCATGTTCACGTGAAGATCCACAACCAAAATTCTGCCCTGCCACAATGATCGGGTATTTCGCTTTTCCCTTGCATTCATCAATAAAAGGCAGTGAACCTTCCGGTAATCCACACATCGCCAGCGAAGCCAGTTGAGCGTATCCTTCAGGAGTAGAAGGATTGACCTTGAGATATTCCGCTGAAAGAATCTGGTCAGTATCAATATTATCGGTCAATACATAAACCTCACCCCGAATGATACTTTCCTTTAACTCACTCATAAAAACTCCTTAGGATTTGTTATTTGACCAGTAATAGCAGCCGCGGCAACAGAATAAGGAGAAGCGAGATAAATATTGGCGCGTTTATGCCCCATTCTGCCGACAAAATTGCGATTGGTGGTGGATATGACTGATATTGGATCATTGACGCGGCCAAAAGTATCTGGCGGGCCACCACAACAAGCGGCACACCCTGATTCAGAAGAAAGTTTCACTCCCGCATCGCTTAAAATCTGGTAGACAGAAACGCCATCGATTTGGGTCGTAATCGTTCTATGGAAAACTTCTTTTGTTGCAGGTACTGCATAAGTTGGAATTATCACTTTATGCCCTTTGATAACGCGGGCTGCCGCAACAAAATCCTCCAGCTTGCCCCCGGTACAAGAACCAATATATGCCTGAGAAATGGCAACATTGGCTACCTGCTCAATGGAAACGACATTATCCGGAGAATGGGGTTTGGCAATCTTTGGCTGCATCGTGGAAACATCAATATTTAACACACGGCTATATTGTGCATCCTCGTCAGGGTAGACAATTTCAAACGGGAGATTATTTCTTTCTGCTAAATAATCCAGAGTCGCCTGATTGGGAACCATAATGCCATTTTTAGCTCCACACTCAACGACCATATTGCAAATCGTCATGCGCTCTTCTACTGATAACTCATCAATAACGTTACCACCAAACTCTATAGCCTGATAGGTTGCACCATCGACAGTTAACTCTGACAATACAGATAAAATCATGTCCTTAGCCAAAACATGGGCTGGCTTGGTTCCGGTAAAATTGACCCTAATGGTTGTTGGCACCTTAAGAGGAATTTCTCCCGTACCTAATGCATAAGCTGCGTCAGTAATCCCTAACCCAATGGCAAATGCACCAAAAGCCCCCGCAGTTACAGTATGAGAATCTGTGCCCAGTAACACTTCACCCGGGCGAATATGTCCTCCCTCTGCAAGCCCTATATGGCACACACCTTTATAATTGGGTGTCCCAACATCATAAAAATATTTTATGTTCTGTTCAGCGGCAAATTCACGCATCACCCGAATATTCTGGTTAGCTTGTGAGTCAGCCGAATAGACAAAATGGTCTGGAATTAAAATAAAGCGTTCAGGATCCCATATCTTTGCATCTTGCCCAAACTCCTTTTTAAATACGCTGGCTACACCTGGCGTGCAGGGATCGTGAGACATCAGAATATCCACTTTCGCCCAAACCACTTCACCCGGAGTGACTTGCGCACGCCCACTTGCCCGTGCAAGAATTTTTTGTGTAATAGTTTGGCTCATCTCACATTGCCCTCCGAAAGATAAAAACAGACTCAATAGACTGTCATCCTAACAAGATTACGACTCCTTAACGTAGGGAAATACCATCGTATGATTCACTGTTTCCATTATGGAACAGTTGTCCACAAAATGGGAAATTCTTACCCATTGAATCTGACATATCACTATAGGATATGTGATATGTTATAGGCTGGTTCCTACGAGTAAATCATCAGGTTATTGCATGAATAATATTGAGAATCTTACCTCAATGGTGGTCTTTGCCCGTGTTGTAGAGACGCTGAGTTTTACTGAAGCAGCAAGATCGTTAAGGCTATCCAAGTCTTCTGTCAGCCGCGAGATTGCACAATTAGAAGTAAGATTAGGCACCCAATTACTCAACCGCACTACACGTAAAATTCAAGTAACAGAAGTTGGGATGAGTTATTACCAATACTGCCATCGGATCCTTACCGAAGCCCAAAATGCTGAACATTTTATACGTAATTTCCATGAAGAACCGATGGGAAGCTTACGCTTGATTGCGCCGGTATCCTTTGGCAGCCAATGTATTGTTCCCGCCCTGAATCACTTTATCGCCAGTAATATTCATATCAGTGTCGATTTGGAACTGACCGACAGAACAATTAATATGGAAGAAGACCAATGCGATATTGCCATCATCATAGGGCGTGAAACGCCACAATATCCACTTGTTATGCCTTTAATTGATATCACCTGGGGACTTTACGCAACCCCAGACTATATAAACCCATTTTCTCCAATAGAGAAACCTGAAGATCTTCCTCGTTACGATTATCTGCTATTTCGTGGCCCTGCACATACGATTTCCCTGCCATTCCGTAAGGAAAGAAATAAGCTGGATATTGAAGTACGCAGCCGATTTCGCATCAATAACAGTGTGGCGTTAATGAGTTCCGCTCTGTCAGGAGCGGGTATTGCCTATCTCCCCGATTATGTTACTCATGAAGCCGTGGCAGAAGGGAAATTAGTACGACTTCTCCCAGAATGGAGCATGGATATTTATCAGGCATGGATACTATTTAAATCAGAAAATACGCTATCTTCGCGTGTACAAAAATTTGCAAGCTCTTTGCAACGCAAGCTAAGGCAAGATTTGGAGAAAGGAAAAAAAGCATAACTACAGATATCAAGCGGGTACAACAGCACCCGCCAAAGATATTATCTGTCAGAGGTATCAATAGCCATTACTATTAATCAACAATAATTAATAGTAATTGCCGTGACGGTAATCCCAGGTAGTGAAAGTGTCGGACATCATTGCCATGATTTTATGTACATCCAACCCTTTTCGGATTAATACCGGACATGGAGTAATATCGCGTTGCCCCTGTTGCAGCGGAACTAATTTACCATTTTCATCTACCATTGAAACCATCACACCTTGTTCATAACGAGTTTGCTCAGTTTCATTTGGCTGGATAGATTTGACATAGTCATTAGCGCAGATAATCAGATCGGCCCGCTCTTCTATCCTCTCACCGATACATTCAACCAGCCCGCGATTTCCCTTACCTGATGGGTTAGCCGAGCTGGCAAAAGAGAACTTACCATATTTTTCCCACAGTTCTTTTGCCAGGATTTCGCCGGGTTTGCCAAATTTAATGACGAAACAGCTCGTACCACGTTGATCCATCATCAGTTCTTTAGAACCATCATCTGGAATACGGGCTATCGCTTCTTCTTTCCACGGCAAGATACAACCTAATAATACGTCTTCATCCCAATGTCTTTGATAAAGTTCTTCAATTTCCGCGTTAAGCTGAGCCAACTCTTTCAATTGTTCCAAAGAACCACATAAAACAACACCAGGCTTGTTGCGATTACGCAGCTTAGCCTCAAATTTACGCTCCAGACCTTGCGCATCAGATGTCATGATAATGTAGCCAACTTTGGTTGGGCAGACGATCATGCCTCCATCATTAGCGAGGATCTCTACCGCTTCCGGCTGTAACCCATAGTTCCATTGAATTTTTTTGCTGCTCATATTGATACCCCTTACTGGAAACGGAAGAATTATTGATTCGGTTAACGCTGGTAGTAGCCGGTAATAGAAGCTGTTGCCAAGGTATTGGCCTGGATCATAAAACGCGCAACGGCATTTGTTGTTTCAGCATCAATTCCCAGTTTCTCTACCGATAAGGCATGTACAGTGAAAACATAGCGATGGGCTTTATCTCCCACAGGTGGACAACAACCACCGAAACCAAACAGGCCATAATCATTTCTGCTCTGAATTGTACCGGTTGGTAATTTGCTACCATCACTTTGCCCTGCATTTGCAGGTAAGGATTGTGTTACAACGGGAATATCAAAAGCGACCCAGTGCCAGAAGCCACTACCCGTTGGTGCATCAGGATCATAGACAGTAATCGCAAAACTTTTGGTTCCGGCTGGTACGTCCGCCCAAGCAAGTTCGGGGGAACGGTTATCACCATTGCCATCAAATTGATTAAATTCATGCTCTTTTTTCAAGAAATCACTATTCTTAAATTCAGTTGAACTAATAATCATGCTTATGTCCCCCATTGGATGCCTTTTGAAATATCCTAACGTAGATTTTCTGTACCGCAAGGCCAGGTTATGATTTTGCTTGATTGTTTCAATTTAGGAACAATAACGGGTTAGGGGTAATAAGTGAGTCAAAAATACCCCGAAATCTCACTATTCAGACTTCAGGGTAACTTCAGAGAAAAAGAATTTTAATTTGTGAAATTACAACGTGATGAAATTATAATGCATCAGCAACCGCTTTGATTTGTCGCGTCATGCTATCTAAACCACCGCCAGACAAGTACCAGAGATCAGACTGTAAATACACTATCTTCCCATTTTGATAGGCATTAGTTGATTTGACTTGATCATTTTCAAACTGATCTTTTTCTAATTTACCTGCACCAATTGCTTCACTACGGTCGATAATCAAGATCACATCAGGGTTAGCTTGTGCAATCATATCCGCCGTCACAATTCGACTTTTGTCTTTATCCGATGTAACCGGCAATACAGCACGAGGCGCTTTAATCACATTGTAAACAATAACCTGATTATTAGGATATAACTCACCCGCATTATGCAGTAATACTAATACCTTACTGTTTGCTGCTTTTGCTTTTTCCTCAGCGGATGCAATCGTTTTTTCCAAATCAGCAAATTGCGCTTTCACGATATCCTGCTTATTGAATAACTCACCCAACAATTTAAGATTACTATCAACGGATGACAGAT
This sequence comes from Xenorhabdus sp. TS4, assembly GCF_014467265.1. Taxonomy (NCBI): domain Bacteria; kingdom Pseudomonadati; phylum Pseudomonadota; class Gammaproteobacteria; order Enterobacterales; family Morganellaceae; genus Xenorhabdus; species Xenorhabdus sp. TS4. Next base: position 267,715 of record NZ_NKHQ01000003.1, read on the forward strand.
AGTTTTTATTGTCCGTGCTTAAATTAATGGTTGGTGCTATTTGTGACAGACGATCATAAAAAGCACCTTGACGTCCGGTAATGACAATTAAATCTGGTTTAATTTCCGCTAATTTTTCCAAATTCGGCTCTTTCATTCCCCCGGCATTGTGCATAGTTGTAGACACACTATTACGCACATATTCAGGTAAATTATTAATGGGTAATGCAATCACTCGATCAGACAATCCCAGTTTCGCCATTGAATCGTAAGTTCCGAAATCGAATAAAACCACCCGTTTTGGATTCTTTTTAACCTGGGTTTCGCCGGAAATATGTTTCACCGTGGCATAATCACCAGACTGAGCTGTCACTGAATTTGGCGTAACTAATTCTGGTGATTGGCTGAATGCAGAGTAACTGATAGCAGAAAGCAGTGATGCAATAACAATTGACAAGATTTTTTTCATTCGTTACACCTAAATTAAGTCTATTAATAAGAGGTGGCTTGCATTCTAGGTGGCAACATTAATATGTCAACAAAATAAGAATCAATTTCATATTGATTCTTATTTACTTGTAGGGTAAACAACCTATTTTACTTAATCTCATTCATAAGACTAATGCGCTGTTGTTCTAATTGACTGGCTTTGCTACATACTTCCGCTTTTAAACGCTTTAATTCTTGTTCCTGCTTTTTCCATTCTGCATCAAAACCATTTTGCATGCCGCCTAACCCACCGAGAAGAGACATTATCATTTGTTTGCCGTCACCATTTTGGTCACTATTTTTACGGCTCATTTCGTTAATACTATCCTGCAAAATACCACCAAGGCTCTGTTCAATGAGTTTCCGGCCTTCAGGTTCTACCTGTTTGACAGCCTGAGCATTAAAGGCAAAACCATTAGCACGGGTTTCAATCACTTTATCGATTTGTTTAATGAGGCCAGATTCCAATTGAGATAAACGGTTACGGATATTACTTTCCTTACCCATTGTTTCGACCACCACTTTATCCAGTGACTGGCGCGCATTCGTCAAATGACTTAGCGCTTCTTTCTTAACCCAAGGTAAATCCTGACGGATCGTCTGTTGATATTGCTGAGCTTTACTACGTTGTTCTGTATTCAGCGATAACACCTTACCCTCTCTGGTTATGGAACCATCAGACAATATTTTCAGGTTTCCACTCGCTCCTGTAATTTGGACAGAATTTGGTGTGACAATAATGTCATCATTAAGTGTCGCATGACATTCAGAACTCGCCTGTGCCTGAGTGACAATGGCTTGAGACGCAAATAATAATGATGCAGCAATCGTGATCCTGCGTAGCATACATTCTCCTGATTTCTAAGGTTAAACACAGACAGATTAAAAGATAGAACGTCCAATACGCCCTGCTAATTTTTCCAGTGCTGCGCAACCTGCCAATGAGTTGCCGGATTTATCCAGTTCAGGCGACCATACCGCAACAGTGAATTCTCCCGGAACCACACAGATAATGCCACCACCAACACCCGATTTCCCTGGCATACCGATCCTGAAAGCAAACTCGCCAGAACCATCGTACATACCACATGTCAACATAAGTGCATTAATCTGACGAGTTTGTCGAAGGCTCAAAATTTGTTGACCGGAATCCATCATTCGTCCTTGGTTGGCTAAATAAATAAAACATTGAGCTAATTCAACACAATTCATTTTCAAGGCGCAGTATTGGAAGTATGTTTGCAGAACGGTGATAACATCATTCCCAAAATTACCGAATGATTTCATCAGGTAAGCTATCGCGGCATTGCGGCTGGAATGCTCCATTTCTGAACGGGCAACGATATCATCATAAGAAATATTTTTTTGTCCTGTGAGGCTACGAACAAACTCCAGCATTCGATGTTTAGGTGCGCTCAAGCGAGATTGCAGCATATCGCAAATAATCAATGCTCCCGCATTAATAAAAGGATTGCGGGGAATTCCCTTTTCCAACTCCAACTGTACCAATGAGTTAAACGGCTGTCCCGAAGGTTCCGTACCCACCCGTTGCCAGATATCCTCTTCCTTATAACGTGTCATCGCTAATGTTAAGCTCAACACTTTAGAAATGGATTGGATGGAGAAGCGCTTTTCCGCATCTCCCGCTTTAAAAACTTGCCCATCTACCGTACAAATGGCCATCGCCAAATTATTTGCCGGAATTTCCGCCAGAGCAGGAATGTAATCTGCTACTCTTCCTTGACCAATCAAAGGGCGTACTTCTTCTAAGATATCTGCCAACAACGAATTAGAGAACCTTACCTTCACCACTTTTTCTCCAGACAAACAGGGGCCCCTAACGAGCCCCTGCATACAGCGCTATTTTTACGTAATACGCTTTTTCTTATGCAACAGCGAATCAATCCCACCACACATCAAACAATTCTGATGTGATAACGTCTTCCATACCGCGATCTTTCAGCCAACTCTCAACCAATTGGCGATGTTCTTCCGTACATTTGCCGATTTTTTGCAGGCAGACAATACCTTCCCATTGCAAATAACCGCTGGCATCCAGAGCAAGGCCATTTGGCTCGATCAGTTCTTCAATCAAGGCATCAACTGTGCTATCGACAACCTCAACGGATGTATCAGCCGGAAAGTTCCACTTTACTGAAAAACCCAATTCCTGAAACTCATCAATACGCAATTTTTTACGCAGACGACGACTACGGTTTTTAGCCATTATTTTACCCTCTCAAACATTAGATCCCATACACCATGACCTAACCGCTGACCACGCGTCTCAAATTTTGTGACCGGGCGCGACTCAGGACGTGGCACATAATCACCGTTTCCCGATAAGTTGTGATACCCTTCTGCTGTGCTCATCACCTCCAGCATATGCTCTGCATATGGCTGCCAGTCGGTCGCCATATGGAAGACACCACCAATTTTCAGTTTACTTTTAATTAATTGAGCGAATTCAGGCTGCACAATTCTACGTTTGTTATGGCGCGCTTTATGCCACGGATCAGGGAAGAAAAGCTGAACCATTGCCAGGCTCTGATCTGGGATCATGTTATTCAATACTTCGATAGCATCATGGCACATCACTCGCAGATTACTGAGATTTTCATCTTCTGCGAATGCCAAACAAGCCCCAACTCCCGGCGCATGAACTTCGATTCCCAAAAAGTTTCTCTCTGGATTTTCGCTTGCCATTGTGACCAATGATGCGCCCATACCAAAACCGATTTCCAACACAACAGGTGCTTCACGACCAAAGATCTCTTCCATATTGGACAATTCTGTCTGATAGTCCACTCCCATCCTTGGCCACACATTATCAAGTGCTTGTTGCTGGCGACTCGTTAACCGCCCCTGCCGACGCACAAAACTGCGGACACGGCGCAATGCCCTGCCATTTTCATCATATTCCGGTGAAATTACATTATTTATCATGGTACTTTTTGTCAGTTTCTAAAGACATTTTTTCAGGCGTCTGGGACTTTATGTACCGCAGGATTGCCCAAAGAGAGCGCAATTATGCAAAGATGGCTGAGTTTATCAAGTTCAGTGTCCATAAGCACAACTTTAATGCTATGTTTGCGTAATGCTTCGAAACAAAGTTCGGGTTTACACTGAGGTTACACTATGTTGCAATCCCGCTCACGAAACAATTACCAGATATAAAGACAATTATTCTAATGATGGAAGCTGAGCAATTTTCACAAGTGGTACTTGAGTGGTATCACCGCTACGGCCGCAAAACCCTGCCGTGGCAGTTGGAAAAAACATCCTATCACGTCTGGCTTTCAGAGGTGATGCTGCAACAAACTCAAGTTGCGACGGTCATTCCTTATTTCCAAAAATTTATTTCACGTTTTCCTGATGTTACCTCTTTGGCTGCTGCCCCACTGGATGAGGTTCTCCACTTATGGACTGGCTTAGGATATTACGCCCGTGCCCGTAACTTACATAAAGCCGCACAACAGATCGTGACATTGCACAAGGGTAAATTTCCAACAACCTTTGATGATGTTGTTGCCCTGCCCGGTGTAGGACGTTCAACTGCCGGAGCCATTCTTTCATTGTCCCAAGGTAAGCATTACCCGATCCTTGATGGTAACGTGAAACGTGTTTTGGCTCGTTGCTACACTGTTGACGGCTGGCCGGGGAAAAAAGAGGTTGAAAACCAGTTATGGGATATCAGCACACGCGTAACGCCCAAACAAGGTGTCGAATATTTTAATCAGGCGATGATGGACTTGGGCGCTATAGTCTGCACCCGCAGCAAACCAAAATGTGAGATTTGTCCACTTAATACGGGTTGTATCGCTTACGCCAATCACAGTTGGGCAAACTATCCGGGGAAAAAACCAAAACAAAGCATTCCTGAAAAAACAGCCTACTTTTTATTAATGCAACATGGCGATATGGTCTGGCTAGAGCAGCGCCCACTTTCTGGTATTTGGGGGGGATTGTTTGCTTTCCCGCAATTTACTGATCAAATATCACTGGAACAATGGCTAAAAAATTCAGGTATCTCACACAGCAAACTTGAACAACTGACAGCATTTCGCCACACATTCAGCCATTTTCATTTAGATATCGTTCCTATTAAGATCGATATCTTAGCTTTTGATTCCTGCATGGATGAAAGTAAGGGACTTTGGTATAACTTACGTCAGCCAGCAACTATTGGATTGGCAGCTCCCATTGAGTACCTTTTGCAACAATTGGGTTAAGTTGCCCACTATTTTGAGGATTTGAGGATTAATTATGAGCAGAACTATTTTTTGCACTTTTTTACAACGAGAAGCGGAAGGTCAAGATTTTCAGCTCTATCCAGGGGAATTGGGCAAGCGTATTTTCAATGAGATTTCGAAAGAAGCATGGCAACAATGGATGAGTAAACAAACCATGCTGATTAATGAAAAAAAACTCAATACCATGAATCCAGAAGATCGCAAACTGCTTGAACAAGAGATGGTTAAATTCCTGTTTGAAGGACATGACATTAAAATCGACGGTTATACACCTCCAGAAAAATAATATTACTACGCTATTCGTATAGATTGACATAATAAGAGCCATTTTGTATGGCTCTAAACATTGATTAAAACCTGAATATCCAACAGCATTAATATCCAACGGCATTGTAAAATGAAAAGACTGCTGGCTCTGATCCTCCTTGCTCCACTTCTAATTTCCTGTTCTGGCAAAAAAGACGTTGAATACAGAGAAGAATATATAAAAGACACCAATGGATTCGATATTTTGATGGGACAATTTGCCCATAATATTGAAAATATTTGGGGATTACAGGAAGTTTTAATCGCAGGCCCAAAAGATTACGTTAAATATACAGATCAATATAAGACCCGTAGCCATATCAATTTTGAGACGGGAAATATTACGATTGAAACCATTTCCCCAATTGAACCCACTGAACATTTACGCAAAGCGATCGTTACGACTTTGCTGATGGGAGATGATCCTGGAACTATCGATCTTTATTCCGACGCCAACGATATTCAGATCAGCAAAGAACCCTTTCTATATGGACAGGTTCTGGATAACACTGGTGAACCCATTCGCTGGGAGTGGCGCGCACGTCATTTTGCCAATTATCTGATCCAAAATAAATTGCAAAAACGTCAATCGGGATTACACATCATTTGGTCAGTCACCATACAGTTGGTTCCTAACCATTTGGATAAACGCGCTCATAAATATCTTCCTATCGTTCGCAAAGCATCCATAAAATATGGCGTTGATGAATCCCTGATCCTTGCCATCATGCAGACTGAATCCAGTTTTAACCCTTATGCCGTCAGCCGTTCTGATGCCTTGGGCCTTATGCAGGTAATGCAACACACCGCCGGACGAGATGTTTTCAAGATGCAAGGAAAGTCAGGCCAGCCTAGCCGCAATTATCTCTTCGATCCTGAAAACAATATTGATGCCGGTACTGCCTATCTATCAATATTGCAAAATACATACTTAGGGGAAATCAAAAACGCAACTTCACGTCGATATGCCGTTATCACTGCTTACAATGGCGGTGCAGGCAGTGTATTACGCGTATTCTCCAATGATAAAAAGAAAGCGGTTCAAATCATCAATTCAATGGAACCTGGTGATATTTATGCAACTCTAACCAATAAACACCCTGCTGCTGAATCACGTCGCTATTTGATAAAAGTGAACAATGCACAGAAAAGCTATCGAAGATAGTTGATAACAAATTAGCAACGGATAGTAGAGAAATAACAAAACGGAGAAGCAATTGCTTCTCCGTTTTGTTTATATTTATAGCTTATTGTGTGAATTAAAAGCACATAAATAAATTTATGCAGAAAGTGTTTGACGGATTGGGCTGAATACGGTTTAATGCGCCCCGTTAGCCCGGATAGCTCAGTCGGTAGAGCAGGGGATTGAAAATCCCCGTGTCGGTGGTTCGATTCCGCCTCCGGGCACCACTTCAACTTCCAGTGAAGTCCAGCCCAGTCAAACAATTCTTAGTAAATCCTGCAAAATTAATACTATTTCACGCGATGCTCGACTTTAACATCTTATAACGTTGGCTTGTTGAAGCCAGTCGCGTTGACTTTTACCTTGTTTAAAATTGGCAAAAATACCCAACGTGTGAGAAAGAAGTTTTCTAGCAATTCG
>NZ_NKHQ01000030.1:0-213 GCF_014467265.1 Xenorhabdus sp. TS4
GGACAAAGGGAGAACGTTGGTACGACTGGGTTCGGGTGCCGCTTTGGCGTTTACAACTCAGTGAGGAAGAGCGGGATTATGGTCATTATCTGCTGGTTCAGGTGGCAGGGCATTGCTGGGAAATTGAAAGTGGTTTTGAGGAAACGAAGGGGGAATGTGGCCTGGATCATTATGAAGTGCGGCAATGGCACAGTTGGTATCGGCACATTACCT
>NZ_NKHQ01000031.1:0-937 GCF_014467265.1 Xenorhabdus sp. TS4
TGAGCCTGCAACGATCGCCTCCGGGTGGCTGTAAAACTCCCGTAGCCTGAAAGGGAGCGCCTCAACGCGGTACATCTGCCCACCTTTGGAAGCAGATATTGCCAGCTCAACGGCAATGAAGGTTCATTATTCTTTATCAGCGCGTCAGTAACGTATCTGTCTGACACCCGGCGGGGAAAAACCTTCCCGTCAGGGGACAGGATTTTCTCCGTTACCCCTTATTGTTGACCTCCATGGAGAACATCGTATGTCTGAGAACGCAACAGCATTAACCAAAAACGACTATTTCAACCTGAATATCAAGGGACTCGGCTATTTGAATAATATCCGCCCTGTCAGTACCGCCAGTGGCACGTTCCTGAGCTGTGTGATTAATGCGTTAAATGGTCCCAGTGATAATCCGGTCTATGTCCGTTTTGATATTACCGTGGTCGGCAAGGAGGCGACCAGCCTGGTCGGTCGTTGCCAGAAAGCCGTTGACGAGGATAAAAAAGTGTTGCTGGGCTTTACCTTAAGTAACCCGTCCACCGATATTTTTACCCTGAAACGCGGCGATCATGCCGGTGAACAGCGTGTCAGCCTGAAAGCCCGCCTGATTAAAGTGGACTGGATTAAAATTGGGCAGGACAAAGTGTACCAGGCAGAACAATCCGATTCGACGCCGCCACAAAACGGTGTCGCGCAAGCCGAATATGCAGAAAATTCATTCTGATATTCATTCTACTCCACTGACTTGCCCTGATGTTTCAGGGCAGTCTCTTTGCTAACAAATACAATAGGGTACAGAGATGACTATCCCCCCCATTGGCGTTCTGGCACTGCAATATTGTTATAAGCAATTACCGTTAACGGTGTTACAAACCCGTGCAGGCTTTTATATCGGCACGATAGAGGGCGGCGTGCCCTGCTCCCGTGAGTCTATGGAATATTTTGCCAG
>NZ_NKHQ01000032.1:0-887 GCF_014467265.1 Xenorhabdus sp. TS4
CTAGGGGCTGTGGACGTTTTGTGACGGGAATTTGAACGGCATGATGATCTGGTATCATTGTTTTCGCCAAAAAACGGTTACCGTGAGAACATCATGCCAAGAACTATGTTACCAGCTTCTTTGCGGAATAAGCTATTTTTATTCATGCAACAAAATGGACTTGTCTACAACAAAGAAGAGCATCACCTCACTTTCGAAGGTATTCTTTACCGCATGAGAACGGGGATCCCATGGCGGGACTTGCCTGACGAATTTGGAAAATGGAACACCGTCTTTCGACGTTTTAATGCCTGGTCAAAAAAAGGCATTTTTAATTTATTATTCAAAATGTTGTCTGAATATACGGATACCGAATGGTTGTTTATTGATGGCAGTATTATACGGGTGCATCAACATAGTTCGGGAGCCGCCACAAAGGAAGATGAAGCCATTGGAAAAAGCCGTGGGGGACTCTCAACTAAAATTCACTTAGCCGTAGACAGTTACGGCTTACCTGTGCATTTTGAGCTTTCCGGTGGTCAAGCCCATGATATTGTTCATGCTGAAAGCCTCATCGTACAATCTCCGGCCTCAGATTTTGTGATTGCAGATAAGGGTTACGATAGCGAAGCCTTCCGAGAAATCGTCAAACGAGAAGGAGCGACCCCCGTTATTCCCTACCGGAAAAACAGCCGAAGATTGAATAAGAAGATTGATAACGGTTTATACCGTTATCGTCATTTAGTGGAAAATGCGTTCGCCAGAATTAAACATTTTAGAGCAATAGCAATAAGATACGATAAATTAGCACGAAATTACGCCAGTATGTTGGCACTGGCGTTTATCATTGTCTGGCTGCCAATGTGGGGAGAATAAATGATGAACACAAAACGTCAACAGACCCTAGT
>NZ_NKHQ01000033.1:0-481 GCF_014467265.1 Xenorhabdus sp. TS4
GCGCTTTTCGCAGATTAGCACGTCCTTCATCGCCTCTGACTGCCTAGGCATCCACCGTGTACGCTTAGTCGCTTAACCTCACAACCCGAAGGTGTCTTCAGATTGGAGTTTTTGAGAGACTCATCAATGTTATCGTTCAACAACATCGATTGTTTCAAATTTTCAGCTTGTTCCAGATTGTTAAAGAGCTAATATTGCTAAACTGACGCGCACGTCCGCTTAACAATATTTCATCGGCACCGGCTTTCACCCGATACCTGAGCAAGATGGCGTCCCCTAGGGGATTCGAACCCCTGTTACCGCCGTGAAAGGGCGGTGTCCTAGGCCTCTAGACGAAGGGGACTTTAAGTCTTCTTCGCAGACGCTTGCTCTGCTTTCTTTCATCAGACAATCTGTGTGAACACTCACATTTCACCATCTTCGGTTAAGGAGGTGATCCAACCGCAGGTTCCCCTACGGTTACCTTGTTACGACTTCACCC
>NZ_NKHQ01000034.1:0-224 GCF_014467265.1 Xenorhabdus sp. TS4
TTCCTTTATGCGCTTTTCTTTCATCACGTAAGGCGCAAACTCAAGGGATTGCTTTTATTGATTCTACCAAAATTGCTGTTTGTCACAATCTTCGTATTCTCCGTCATCGCGTATTTGAAGGGATGGGGTTGTGATATCAATTTATTGATCATGTATAATCTTTCTATTTGGAGAACATTCAAATGGCAAAGATTGATGTAACCTGCCCCGCTTGTCGTGCGTTT
>NZ_NKHQ01000035.1:0-262 GCF_014467265.1 Xenorhabdus sp. TS4
CGAAAAACATTATCTTTTTCAAAATCCATAGAAATGCATGACAGAGTTATAGGATATTATCTGAACATTCATCACTATCAATAAATTGTAGTCATAACCTAAAATTATTTAAGTTAACAGATTAAAGAAACATTATTTAACGCGATGCTCGACTTTAACATCTTATAACGTTGGCTTGTTGAAGCCAGTCGCGTTGACTTTTACCTTGTTTAAAATTGGCAAAAATACCCAACGTGTGAGAAAGAAGTTTTCTAGCAATTCG
>NZ_NKHQ01000036.1:0-297 GCF_014467265.1 Xenorhabdus sp. TS4
GGACAAAGGGAGAACGTTGGTACGACTGGGTTCGGGTGCCGCTTTGGCGTTTACAACTCAGTGAGGAAGAGCGGGATTATGGTCATTATCTGCTGGTTCGGCGCAGCCGGGATGAGAAACAAGAGCGGGCTTATTATATCGTCTATGCCCGCAGAGAACAGGCTGACCTGAAAACCCTGATTCAGGTGGCAGGGCATCGCTGGGAAATTGAAAGTGGTTTTGAGGAAACGAAGGGGGAATGTGGCCTGGATCATTATGAAGTGCGGCAATGGCACAGTTGGTATCGGCACATTACCT
>NZ_NKHQ01000037.1:0-409 GCF_014467265.1 Xenorhabdus sp. TS4
GCGTCATCAGGAATGTCGTAGCGTGCCATCATCTTTTTCCCATATTGAAAACAGTTTAGATGAGAATACTATCAATTTACATTAAGGGACACAGCCTAGAACAGGGACAGGAAGCAATAACAAAACAGGCTAAAGCGCTGTTAGCGGATGCGAGCGGTAATGCCAGCGACATCCTCAGTTCCGTAACAGGAATAACCGGCAAGGTCGGATTGACTGACGGAACCAGCAAAGCACTTGGCGGTCTCAGTGCCGACAGCTTGATCAGCGGTGGGGGCTTTGCCGGAAGGACAGGCAAGACATTCGGTAGTTCCGGTGCCGGCAGCCTGATCCCCGGCGGTGGTTTTGCCGGCGGGGCAAGCAAGGCACTTGGCGCGCCGGGGCTGGCAGCCAAAGCCGCGGCGGGTAATCT
>NZ_NKHQ01000038.1:0-422 GCF_014467265.1 Xenorhabdus sp. TS4
CGAGTGGGTCGTCATGATCATTTCTTTGAGCTGGGCGGGCATTCCCTGCTTGCTGTCCAGCTTGTCGCCCGTATTCGTCAGGTATTGGCGCGGGAATTATCGTTACAAACCCTGTTTACTCAGCCGATCCTGATGGGGCTGGCCCAGACGCTGACAGGAGCGGCCACTATCACGCAAACAGTCATCCCCCTTGCGGATCGCAGCCAGCCCTTGCCTTTGTCCTTTGCTCAACAACGATTATGGTTCCTCGGTCAGCTCGATCCGGCGGCGAGTCAGGCCTATCATATTCCTGTCGCATTACGCCTGACTGGTCAACTTAATCACCATGCCCTGATAATGGCACTTGATCGTCTGGTGGCTCGACATGAAAGTCTGCGGACACGTTTTGTGCTGGTTGAAGGCCAACCCAGCCAGCAAATCGA
>NZ_NKHQ01000039.1:0-442 GCF_014467265.1 Xenorhabdus sp. TS4
GGGTGAAGTCGTAACAAGGTAACCGTAGGGGAACCTGCGGTTGGATCACCTCCTTAACCGAAGATGGTGAAATGTGAGTGTTCACACAGATTGTCTGATAGAAGAAGAGACGGGAACGGAATAGGCTTGTAGCTCAGGTGGTTAGAGCGCACCCCTGATAAGGGTGAGGTCGGTGGTTCAAGTCCACTCAGGCCTACCAACTTTTCTGTCCGGTTCAATGGGGCTATAGCTCAGCTGGGAGAGCGCCTGCCTTGCACGCAGGAGGTCAGCGGTTCGATCCCGCTTAGCTCCACCATGACTCTTCTTAATAAAAACTATTTCGGAACACATTGAAGTCAGTGTGTTGTGAAATTTATGCTCTTTAACAATCTGGAACAAGCTGAAAATTTGAAACAATCGATGTTGTTGAATGATAACATTGATGAGTCTCTCAAAAACTCCA
>NZ_NKHQ01000004.1:0-59854 GCF_014467265.1 Xenorhabdus sp. TS4
TAAACGCACGACAAGCGGGGCAGGTTACATCAATCTTTGCCATTTGAATGTTCTCCAAATAGAAAGATTATACATGATCAATAAATTGATATCACAACCTGCTGTTCGAATGACTAATGCCACTCCGCGGCATCATTTAACGCCCACGTAATGGGGGGCGGGGTGGACAAAAGAAGCGCCTGGTAAATGTAGTCCCATGATTTCTATCACCATTTGGTTGGAATTGGCGGTGCCGTAAAAAGAGCAGGTTCTTACACTGTGATAGGAGGCTGCTTCAGCTTCCAGTAGCGTTTGGCGGTCAACTTTACCTTCAACATAAAGCTGGCGAATACGAACTTTTTCTTTGTTTGGCAGCCCACTGGTCATTGGCCCAGCGGGAACAAAACAAATCAGCTTTTTAGCCGGGATCTTAGCAAAAATTACTTAATTCCACCGTATTCTCGGCTAATTGCTTTTGCTGCCCGCATAACAAGAGCACCAAGTTCAGTTACTCGATCATTAGAGATACGTGATACTGGGCCGGAGATGGAAATAGCGGCAAAGGCTTCATGATGTTCATCATAGATACAGGCAGCAATACAGCGCAATCCTAACGCATGTTCTTCATCATCAAATGAAAAACCTTGCTTGCGGATCTGTTGGAGATTTTCTGTTAATGCTGCGGCGGTGGTACAGGTATGTTGGGTATAAGCGTGCATCCCTTTTTTATGTAGCAATTGGAGGAGTTTTTGTTCAGATAGGGTAGACAATAAAGCTTTTCCAGCGCCGGAAGCGTGCATCGGTAGCTTACCGCCAATAGGCGCGGACATTCTCATCAGCGCATTACACTGCACTTGATCGACAATCACGGCTTCATATTCATCAAGATTTAGGATGGCTAGGTTGACGGTTTCACCGGAATCTTCCATTAATTGACGTAATATTGGATGAACCAGCACCATCAGATTACGGCTCTGTAAGAAACTACTACCAACGACAAAAGCATGGGAAGCGATCACCCATAACCCTAAATCACCTATCTGGCGGACAAAACCATGTTGCTGCAAGGTGGTCAAAAGACGGTGAGTAGTGGAGTTGGGTAGACCGGCTTGTATCGCCAGATCAGTCAAGGTAACACCAACAGGCGAATCGGAAATATATTCCAAAAGTGTCAGCCCTCGGCTTAAAGATTGAACCTGACCGTTTGCAGCGGTACTGTTTGTCGTCATCTTAGTCTTTTTTGTGCGTTTGCTAGCAACGGCTGTGCTCATAAGATTCCCTCTGAGTAATAGTCTGTTTGCAGCAATAGGAGCTGCGATAGACACAAAATGGAATTTATTTTCGTTTTCTTATTATGGCTGATAAAGAGGGGAAAAACACATCCGATGTGTTGTGGGTTGCTTAACTATCCTCTTTGCAAGATCAAGAAAACCCGCTTCTTATACGGGTTTTCTGGCACGATGTTTGACTTTATTTTGTTATTCTTCGAACAAACTCTGATGCAATGTCTGAATGACTTGTTCCGCATCGTTACCAGGAACGAGCAGACAGACATTATGGCTGCTTGCACCACAGCTAATCATACGAATATTAAATGGTTCCAACACGCCAAAAATCCCTTTTCCCAAGCCTTTTGCCCGTGAAAGTTCATTACCGATAATCGCCACCAAAGCCATATCTTCTTCGACTTCCACACGGCACAATTTAGAAAGTTCAGTTAGTAACGCATTGGTCAGCAGGTTGCCATTAGTGCTGGTGGAACCTTTGGTATCCAGCGTCAGGGCGATACTGACTTCTGATGTGGTAATCAAATCTACTGAAATATTGTGGCGTGACAGTAGGGTAAAAACTTCTGCCAGAAAGCCCCTGGCATGTAGCATTTTTAGGCTATGTAATGTCAGTAAAGTTTGTTTGCGGCGCAAGGCCAATGCACGAAACAGTGGGGGATTTCCTGTTTTATCACAGACTACTGTACCGCCTGCCTGTGGTTCTTTGCTGGAGCCGACAAATACCGGAATACCACAGCGAACAGCCGGTAGTAGTGTGGCAGGATGGAGGATTTTGGCACCGAAGGTTGCCATTTCTGCTGCTTCATCAAAAGCAATTTTATTGATGCGTTTGGCTGTAGGAACAATACGGGGATCAGTAGTGTAGATGCCTGGAACATCTGTCCAGATATCCACACGCTGTAAACCAAGTGCTTCACCCAGTAAGGCTGCGGTATAATCACTGCCACCTCGCCCCAGCGTAGTTGTACGACCTTTTTCTTCTCTGCCAATAAACCCCTGAGTGATGACGATTGTATCGTTCAGGCGAGGATGAAGGTGTTCCATTGTCAAAGTATGGATCTGGAGTATATTTGGCTCTGCCCGCCCAAAGTTATCATTGGTTCGCATGATCCGACGAATATCAAACCATTCGGCGCCCATATTGCGTTGACGTAGCAACTCTACAAACAATAAGGTGGACATGACTTCGCCATGGCTAACCAATTCATCTGTTAATGCTTCTGAAGTAGCGAGCGATGCTGCTTCTGACAGCATCTCAATATTTTCCAGCAGACGATCAATTTCCTCACGGATCACATCGGCTTCATTCAATCGGTCAATAATGGCGTATTGAATGTCACGGATCTGTTTTAGGTAGTTCTCCCGTTTGTCACTCTCGCAGCCAGCTGCTAATGCAACCAGCAAATTGGTTACGCCCGCGGACGCTGACAGAACGATCACACGGACATTTGTGTCCGCCAAAATAATGTCGGCGCAATTATTCATGGCATCAAAATCTGCCACACTAGTACCACCAAATTTTGCTACTACATACTGCGAGTTAGGAGATGAAACAGCACACATGGATGATAACCTTTTGTTCGGAGAATAGTTCAGAGAATAGGCTTTTAGAAATATCGGGTTAGGCGTACGGAGTCAATGTTTGACGATGAAGCATAAATAATTTTCATGATGGAAAGGAAATTATCGTTTTTGCCTATCTCAACAATTAAGACTGGAAATCATGAACTATTTTGACCAATATCAGTAATTACAAGGAAAAGGAGATTAATCACAGAATTAAGCCGTTACAATCTGTGCATTCCTATTGTTATTGACAGTTGATAGAGAGCATTATTCATGAAAAGCATCAACCCCAGCCAGACCGAAGCCTGGAAAGCATTGCAACAGCATTTTGAGCAAATGAAAAATGTGCATTTGCGGGATCTGTTTGAACAGGATAAAAAACGATTTACGGCATTTTCTGCGACATTTGATCAGCAAATTCTGGTGGATTACGCCAAAAACCGCATTACCGCAGAAACACTGGAGAAATTACAAGCATTGGCGCAAGAAACTGATTTAGCCAGCGCAATTCGCAGTATGTTCTCTGGTGAGAAAATCAATCGTACTGAAGATCGTGCGGTGCTGCATATTGCCCTACGTAACCGTAGTAATACCCCGATTATGGTGGATGGGGAAGATGTGATGCCGCAAGTCAATGCGGTGCTGGCGAAAATGAAATCATTCAGTGAACGTATCATCGGTGGCGAGTGGAGAGGCTATACAGGCAAAGCCATTACAGATGTCGTCAATATTGGCATTGGTGGCTCTGATCTTGGCCCTTATATGGTGACTGAGGCACTGAAAGCGTATAAGAATCACCTGAATATGCATTTTGTTTCTAATGTTGATGGAACCCACATTGCCGAAACGCTAAAGAACTTGGATCCAGAAACTACCTTGTTCTTGGTTGCTTCTAAGACGTTTACTACGCAAGAAACGATGACTAACGCGCATTCTGCCCGTCATTGGTTCCTGCAAAGTGCTATTGATGAAGCGCATATCGCGAAACATTTTGCGGCATTATCTACCAATGAACATGAAGTGAAAAAATTTGGTATCGATACCCAAAACATGTTTGAGTTTTGGGATTGGGTAGGGGGACGCTATTCGCTCTGGTCTGCAATTGGCTTATCTATTGCGCTTTCCATTGGTTATGAAAATTTCGAACAGCTGCTGAGCGGCGCTCATGCAATGGATAAACATTTTGAGCAAACTACCTTCGAGCAGAACATACCTGTTTTGCTGGCACTGATCGGCATCTGGTACAACAATTTCTTTGGTGCAGAAACTGAAGCGATTCTGCCCTATGATCAATACATGCACCGTTTTGCAGCCTACTTCCAACAAGGCAACATGGAATCAAATGGTAAGTACGTCGATCGTGATGGCAATCCGGTAAATTACCAGACAGGACCGATTATCTGGGGTGAGCCTGGCACCAATGGTCAACATGCGTTCTACCAGCTTATCCATCAGGGAACTAAATTGATCCCGTGTGATTTTATTGCACCAGCAATGAGCCATAATCCAGTGAGCGATCACCATAGCAAACTGCTCTCCAACTTCTTTGCACAA
This sequence comes from Xenorhabdus sp. TS4, assembly GCF_014467265.1. Classification (NCBI taxonomy): domain Bacteria; kingdom Pseudomonadati; phylum Pseudomonadota; class Gammaproteobacteria; order Enterobacterales; family Morganellaceae; genus Xenorhabdus; species Xenorhabdus sp. TS4. Next base: position 4,389 of record NZ_NKHQ01000004.1, read on the forward strand.
ACGGAAGCATTGGCATTTGGTAAAACACAGGCTCAAGTGGAAGCTGAATTTGCACAAGCAGGAAAAAATGCTGAAGACGTGGCGAATGTTGTGCCATTCAAAGTGTTTGAAGGTAATCGCCCGACCAACTCCATTTTATTACGTGAAATTACCCCATTCAGTCTGGGAGCATTAATTGCGATGTATGAACATAAAATCTTTGTTCAAGGCGCCATTCTGAATATCTTCTCATTTGATCAGTGGGGCGTAGAATTGGGCAAACAATTGGCGAACCGCATCCTGCCTGAACTGCACGACGCAGAAGCTGTAACTAGCCATGACAGCTCCACAAATGGCCTGATTAATCAATTCAAAGCGTGGCGTTAATCTGAACTTTCATATTATCTAATCTTTTCTCACCTTAATAACTGTTGTTATTAAGGTGAGTTTTTTTGTGATTTACATAATTTGTTATCAACTTTTAATTTTATTGGTCTGCAACATGATATCCTCACTCCCCATTCGTTGTGCTGTCGGGGAAATTGATATTCCCCGCAATGGGAAAATGATATGGCAGATGACACAATATTAAATTCAACCCCCATCCACTGGTTATCATCAAATGAGACTGACCTTCTGCCTGAATCTGTTTTAGGTTGGCTGATGGAAGTAGGCTCAATGACACGTCGCTTTGAACAACATTGTCAGCAGGTATCGGTTGCTCCTTTCCGGGAAGGTTTTATCACTCTGGCAGAGTTAAATGATGAAAGTGAGCACTTACCTGTAAGTGAAAAATATTGGTTACGTGAAATTGTCTTGTATGGGGATAATATCCCGTGGCTTTTGGGACATACAGTTATTCCTGGGGAAACACTCACTGGCCCAGATAGAAAATTGGTTGATGTAGGCACTGTTCCACTTGGACGTTATCTTTTTAGTGGTAATAATTTAACACGGGATTATATTCAAATAGGCCGACAGGGGGATCGTTGGGCACGCCGTTCTTTATTGAGGTTGTCGGGTAAGCCACTGCTGCTCACAGAGGTTTTTTTACTGAATTCACCTGTATATAAATAGAATTAAGATCAACAGAACTAAAGGGGAGAAATAGATTGAAGGTCAGTATGACGCGGGATAAATGGCATGCTTATTGCCGTTTAATGCGTATCGATAAACCCATTGGCACATTATTACTATTATGGCCAACATATTGGGCATTGTGGATTGCCGCAAAAGGTATGCCAGATTTGCACATAGGGTTAGTATTTACTCTCGGTGTGTTTTTTATGCGTGCTGCGGGATGTTGCATTAATGATTTCGCAGACAGAAAATTTGATGGGTATGTAGAACGGACAAAATCTCGTCCTCTTCCCAGTGGCGATATTACCGAAAAAGAAAGCAAAATCTTGTTTGCCACACTGATACTCATTTCTTTCGCACTGGTTCTGACACTGAATAAAATGACGATTGCATTGTCAGTCGTTGGGCTGGCACTGGCGTGGGTTTACCCTTTTGTCAAGCGCGTTAGTCACTTGCCACAAGTTGTGTTAGGTGCTGCTTACGGCTGGTCAATTCCTATGGCGTTTGCCGCAGTCAGTGAATCTTTACCTTTAGAATGCTGGCTATTATTTTTAGCCAACATCATTTGGTCTGTAATTTATGATACGCAGTATGCAATGGTTGATCGTGACGATGACTTGAAAATCGGGGTGAAATCGACAGCCGTACTTTTCGGACGTTTTGATAAACTAATCATTGGCATTCTGCAATTCATCATGCTGGGCATTTTGGTTTTAGTTGGCGGGATGGTGAATCTGGGGGGAATATATTATTGGACGGTATTATTGGCAACAGCACTATTCGTTTATCAGCATAAATTGCTCACAAATAGGGAAAGGTCTGGCTGTTTTCAAGCGTTTATGAACAACAACTATGTCGGTTTAGTTCTATTCCTCGGCGTTTTTTTTAGCTATGTCTAATAGGGTGTAGCTTTAATATAACGGGCGGTAATCCGCCCGTTAATTTCTGACCTGTTTGGTGTCGTTATTGCTGTTCTTGTGTTACCTGTGCAGGTTCATTTTGTTCTGGTGGCATACTAACACTTTCAATCGTCAAGCGAATTTCAGGTGACATCAGCTCACTCAATACATGATAGAGTTCCTGGGCACTGGTTGTAATCATATCGCCGCTGTCTTGAATATAACTTTCTTCGCGCAGCGTATTGACCGAACAAGCAAAAACTGCCTTGTCGAAGAACTCCGGCGCATTGATGCCATGCAGAACTGACAGACGTTGTGCCAGCATCCGGCTCTCTTTTTCCAGTACACCACGGCTGATTTCAGGTGTGGCATTCAACAAAGAGAGTGTAATGGCATAACGTTGCAGCGTTTCCCTGATGCCAGCTGCCAGCAATTGCAGTGGGCGAATACGCGCAGGATTTAGCACCAGCATTCCTTGCTCTTTGTTGCAGATAAGGCCTTGGCGTGCCAGCTCATCAATCAAGGTATTGACGACGTCAGGGAGTGTTTCTTTGCTGTAACGCATGAAAAGTTCCTGCTTGATCAGCGGATAAATCAACGCTACCTGTCTGAGCAATTCACTGCGACTAATGCGGCGGTGATGCATAATAATACTGGTAATCAGGGATGGCAGGATCAATAAGTGCTGGATATTATTACGATAATAAGTCATCAATACCGCGCTTTCACGTGGCAGGATAATAATATCTCCCAGACTATCTTTCTCGACTTCAAACTTATTCATCATAAGAGCATGATCTAACAACTCTTCTGCGGTTTGGTTTGGCACTGTGATATCGTCAGTGTAAGGCACATTACGCAGTAATTGCAGATAGCAATCCAACTGCTCAATAAGTTGTTCACGAGTAAGTGCTCGCTGACGTGATGACAACAATGCTGTAGTGCATAAATTAATAGCATTAGCGGCGGCAGCATTATTGATATTGACCATAATATTGTCAGCCAGTTTACTGACTGTTGGCGTCAGCCATGTTGGACGCTGAGATTCTATTGGATCAATGGAATCACGCCACTCTGGTACATGCTGATTCAGGTATTGTGTCAACGGGATCGGTTCACCAAAATTCACGTAACCTTGTCCCAGATTACGTAATTTGCGCAACCCTCGAACCATCTGGAAAAAGCCTTCTTTTTCCTTGGTTGCACCGCGCAGCTCTTTGGCATATGTTGCCACTTCCATCACATGTTCATAACCGATATAGATCGGCACAATCGTGATTGGACGAGATTCTCCCCGCAGCATAGCTTGCAAGGTCATGGAGAGCGTCCCCGTTTTGGGATCAAGCAAACGACCAGTACGGGAGCGTCCTCCTTCGACAAAGTATTCAACCGAATAACCGCGGGTAAACAACTCACCGAGGTATTCACGAAAGATGGTTGAATAGAGCTTATTGCCTTTAAACGTACGGCGGATAAAGAACGCACCAAGACGACGGAATATCGGACCAGCAGGCCAGAAATTCAGGTTAATGCCCGCAGCAATGTGTGGTGGAACCAGCCCTTGGTGATAGAGCACATAAGAGAGCAGAAGATAGTCCATATGGCTGCGATGGCATGGAACATAAACCAGTTCATGACCATCCTGTGCCAACTGGCGAACTCGTTCGGCGTTATGAACATTGATGCCTTGATACAAACGGTTCCAGGTCCAACTTAAAACCCGATCGGTCAAGCGTACGGTTTCATAGGAGAAATTTGCAGCAATCTCTTCCAACATATTGATGGCGTTCTGCTTTGCCTTTTCGGGAGAGATTTTCTTGCTACGGGCTTCATCAGCAATCGCTTTTTCTATTGCTTTTGATGTCAGTAACTTGTTGAACAGATCCTGTCTGGCAGGCAAACGAGGCCCAACCGCCGCAAGACGCTGGCGGGAATAGTGCATCCGAGCCACACGGGCGAGTTTATTGGCGATGATATTATCTGTACCATGCTCGTCGGCCATACGGCGTAAAGACACAGGTGTGGAGAAACGGACAAAACTATCCCGTCCAAGCCATAAGATCGCAAAAAACTTCTGCACGCCATTTAGCAAGCGTAATTGTGGGGTTGTATGCCCTTCTTGCCCTTCGCGTCCTGGGGAACGGCCAAACATGACGGAAACGGGCACCATCTGGATATCCAGATCGGGATTATTGTGATGCAAGTCCAGATAAGAGTGGAAAATTCTCACAGATTCATGTTTTGGCGCATAACAACGGAACACACGTGGACCATTATCGATAAAGACACAACTGGGAAGCTGTGTATCACCAATTTCCAAAGGGTTCAACGGATCGGGCAGATCTTGCGCCAGACATTGTTGACGTAGAGTCAATAAGTCTGTTTTTGATCGATACGGCAGTATATACAAAATAGGCCGAGTCGTATCAAGACGCAGTTCTGCAATAGGATCCGTAGGGATTAGTTTACTTTTTACTAATAATTTTAGTGGTAAATTCAATAACTTATAATATATTTTACGCCAACCTGACATAACTGCTTTAAGCCTCTTGTTAGCAATGCATCGCAAGGATACCAGAAACAAGTTTTGAGATCTGTGTAAATAAGACAATAATAAGAGCTAAAAGTTATATATCCATACAATCATGAAGTTCATTAAAGAAATTTTTATGGCAAATCAATCAACAGGTTTAAGCCGTATCATTAAAGCGGCTGGGTATTCGGTGAAAGGAATCAAGGCTGCATGGCAAAATGAAGCGGCATTTCGGCAGGAAGCAATTGCTGCCATACTTGCGATCATTATTGCATTTTCTTTAGATTTTGGCTTACATGAGAGACTCCTCCTGATTGGCTCTGTTATGCTGGTGGTCATTGTCGAAATCCTCAATAGTGCCATAGAAGCAGTCGTGGATCGCGTCGGTAGTGAATATCATGAATTATCAGGTCGAGCGAAAGATATGGGGTCTGCAGCTGTGTTGCTTACCATACTTTTGGCGTTGTTTATTTGGGGAATGATCTTTTGGTCGCATTTTATGCACTGAGGTAGTGTGTGTTTTCATCAGATACGTTATTTAGCTGCTTTTACATGCTGACAGGTTCCCAATTCGACTTTACCTGTATATACTCACAGTCTGACTGTATAAACAAACAGGGGGCGAAATGAAAGCATTAACTGCCAGGCAGCAGCAAGTCTATGACTTGGTGCGTGATCATATTTCGCAAACGGGTATGCCACCAACACGTGCTGAAATTGCAGCGCGACTTGGTTTTCGTTCACCTAACGCAGCAGAAGAGCATTTAAAGGCACTTGCGCGTAAAGGGGTGATAGAGATTATCTCTGGTGCGTCCAGAGGTATCCGTTTGCTGCTTGAAGAAGATGAAGGGGCAGGATTGCCGTTGATCGGTCGTGTTGCTGCTGGGGAACCACTACTGGCTCAGGAACACATCGAAAGTCACTATAAGGTTGATCCTGAATTATTCAAACCAAGCGCTGACTTTCTGTTACGTGTCAGTGGGATGTCCATGAAAGACATTGGGATTATGGACGGAGATTTACTGGCTGTACATAAAACACAGGATGTTCATAATGGGCAAGTCATTGTGGCGCGCATTGAAGATGAAGTCACAGTAAAACGCTTCAAACAAACAGGAAATAAAATTGAACTGATTGCTGAAAATCCGGAATTTAAACCCATTGTTGTTGATTTGAGCGAGCAGAATTTCACTATTGAAGGATTGGCAGTCGGCGTTATTCGTAGCGGGGACTGGTTCTGATTGTAAAGGCGGATAATTGCAGTTTGCCATTCTGGGGCGGTCATTTTTCCCAGAACCCGTTAAACTTAAGTTTAACGGGAACTTGAAAAATATAAGATTATATTAGCTATGACCGCCTCATTGCCCAATTTGGCTTCGAGTGTTTTTTCTTATTTCTTTTTATTTTCTTCAACCGAATGATTGTGCTGGCATATATCGCGCTCTGTACAGGATTCAATCTCATGGCAGGAAGAACACATGCCATGCACTTCTATCACGCTATTTCGCAAATGAAATCCCGTACCTTGCGCTAACTGTTGAATAGCTGATTCAATATCCTTTGCATCCTTTTCGGTTACTGAACCACAAAATTCACAGATAAACATTGCCGAAGTATGGTATGGCTCTTCAAAATGATGGCAAAGCACATAGCTATTTGTAGATTCTATTTTGTGAATAAAACCTTGTTCAAGCAGAAACTCCAATCCACGATAAACGGTTGGAGGCTTGGCTTGTGGCTCGACTTCACGCAATAAATCCAGCAAATCATAAGCGCTTATCGCGCTAGGCTGTTCAGTGATTAAACGAAGAATTTCAAGGCGTTGAGGTGTCAAACGAACCCCTCTTGACAGGCAGATTGTTTCAGCCTGTGCCAGTAACTTTTTTTGATTGATAGTTTTCATTACACCTCTCACACCTAACACGATGCTAATGACTTTAATGTTATCATGTTTTTTAACCTGAGAGTGGGATCGATATGATGTTCAGTTCTCGTCTGATGTGTAACATACCTGTGAAGAAAAGTGGTTAACTTGTCATGATGGGATACTTGAAAATAAAATTAATCCGTGGATAAGAACAATAAAATGGGCTGAAAAACGGAGAAAATAAAACTGAAAATATTGGATAATATCTGAGGGTTTAAGTTAATTTATCTGGATAATTATATTGAAAATTAAAATTATATGTTGTTTGAATATGTCACTCTTCATAATTAACACTGTAAATAGTATTCTCCATTACTAATATTAGGCATGGTTTATAATGATTAATAATAAAAGCAGTTTATTCTAATGGTTCTACTTAGGAAAGAAAAAGATTTTAACATTAAAGAATTCAAAATACATCTTACTTAATTAATGGATTAAAAATGAAAGAATTATTGCAAAACCACCCGAATAATAGAAGGTTTCCTGTTAATGGTTTTCGGATAATCAAAAATATCCTCAAGGAAAGAAAAAGTGTGACATTTCTTAAGCCTATTCAGGCAGTTGGTTTAAGTGCTCTTTATATTGCAACACTTTTGTTAGGGATATTATCGACCGGAATAACGATACTGATCTTTGATGATAATAACGTATCTTCAAAGGGATATATACTTTGGGCTAGCTTGATTGGCTTGAGCTTACTTGGTATATATCTCTCCACTTACAGTTTCCAACGCATCAAAAATCTCCCTATTACCGAACAGAAACGTTATTACTTACAGGCAAAGTATTCTGTTTTGCCGGAAGAAAAGCGTCAGGCATTGCGTTTGCATATCGTTAGTTGTTATTACGATGGTTTTTGGACAGAAACATTAGAACATTACCCTTTAAAAAGCCGTGTTTCTCGCGATAATTACCAATACCGTATCTTGCCCTTATCTGATGCAGAGCCTCATCAGTCTCAAGTCTATACAGATTGGGGAATACTTAATGAAAAAGATTATTGGAAAGTACTGCATGACTTATGGGCAGGAATGCACTCAGAGCGTTTTGCGGTTGATGCGGTTTTTACCGATGGAGAAATGTTTAAGGTACTTGGCAGTTTAATTGAAGAGCCAGAGGAATATGTACAGCAATGTTCTCGCTCAATTAATGAACGTCCGCCCGTTTTACTTTGGGGATTTGATCTCTGGCGAGCGATTGTTTTGAGCCGAAATTGTTTTGCTGCGGGCTATATTAGTGAAGAAACGGCGTGGAAAAATATACTAAAAACAGCCGATTATGTTTATGAAATTTTTGGCAGCTTCGATGAATTCCACACGAATTATCGGTTAGGTAATGCCTATTGGAGCCGGAATTTTGACACAGCGAAAGGACGCCTGAAAGCGTTTTGGTTTTATAAGGAACATTGTGACTGGCCGATGGCTCAATTACCTTGGCCAAACCCGAAAGGTATCTTTATGGAACAATATATGAAAGATGGTTTTGCTAATGCGGTCAATTCCATATTGCGCGATCAACAAATGGAAGATTCACTCGACGACGAAGTCATGGATGAGGATAGTAGCCATACTGCAATTCGTGTATTGCATTAATAACATGTAGGGATAGGTATGTATACTATATGGCACAAAGGAACGATTTAAAAAAATAATATGAGTACAAACATGGCAATATATGAATTAACACAGGATAGGTTAATAGAAGTTGAAATGACTTCATTTGAGGCAGAGAAGCTGAAAGAACGACAAGACATTCAGCGTCTTTTAAAATCACAAATTGGAGCCATTAGTCCAGATACATTAGTGATTGCAGAAGAATATAGTCATTTTGTTGGTTCTAATCGCCGCCTTGATTTACTTGGTATCGATAAGTCTGCCAATCTCGTCGTCATAGAGCTTAAGCGGGATGACGATGGTGGTCATATGGAACTTCAGGCGATTCGGTACGCAGCTATGGTTTCGAATCTAACGTGGGAGCAGGCTGTTAGTGCCTACAGGGAATTTTTGAGTCAAACGGGACAGGATATTGATGCTGAAAGTTCGTTGTTGGATTTTCTGGCCTGGGACTCTCCACAGCATAGTGATTTTGCTAAAGAAACACGTATCGTTTTAGCTGCTTTTGGTTTTTCTAAAGAGATTACGACATCGGTTTTGTGGATGAATGATATAGGAATGGATATAACTTGTGTTCGTCTTCAACCTTTTCGAGTAAATGAAAAACTTTTATTGAATGTTGAGCAAATTATTCCTCTTCCCGAAGCGGTAGATTACCAGATAAAGGTACGCCATAAAAATCGGGAAAAGAGAGTTGTTAGCAATGAAAAAGATCACTCATCACTTAATCTGTATGTTAATGGAATACCTTACCAGCAAGGATTCCGTAAGTCAGATATTGGTTTTTATACAGTTAAAGCACTTGAGGAGCATCAATTAATTGATGAGTCTGGTTTTAGCTATCTCCGAAATAATAAAGCTTGTTCGTTTCAATTGCTGAAAAAATATGAAGAAATTAAAGGAACTGGAGATAAATACAAAAAATATCGCACTCAGTTAGAGCCTGAGTTTGATTATCAAGGTGAGGGGTACTACATCGCTCGAAATTGGAGCCTTTCTAGTACAAATCGATTTATTAATGAAATTCAAGAGAAATTCTCGTCACTACACTTTGAATGGAGCTAATTCAAGTATTCATTTTTGGTTGAGTTTGAAGCGATCCTTTTCGCTCTGTATAATCGCTCGCCTTGGATAATTTGGGGGGAGTTTGTGCTCCCCCCTTAATATCTCCTAATGGCTGAATAAGCCGAAATAAACCAGAATATAAAGTGGCGATATCGGCGCTATCTTTTTGATTTTTAAACGAGGTTTGTGATATGCACCCATCATCCCGCTTCTCCGTTGCGCCCATGCTCGACTGGACTGACCGCCATTGTCGTTACTTTCATCGTTTATTGAGTAAGGAAGCGCTGCTTTACACGGAAATGGTTACAACGGGGGCGATTATTCATGGCAAAGGGGATTATCTGGCCTATAACGAGCAAGAGCATCCATTGGCACTGCAATTGGGGGGCAGTGATCCTCAGGCATTAGCACAGTGTGCTAGGATCGTGCAGGAAAGAGGCTATAATGAGATCAATCTGAATGTGGGTTGTCCTTCTGATCGTGTGCAGAATGGCCGTTTTGGTGCTTGCCTGATGGGAGAAGCAGCGCTGGTAGCTGATTGTATTAAAGCAATGCAGGATATAGTGGATATTCCTGTTACCGTTAAAACCCGCATCGGAATTGATGAACAGGATAGCTACGAGTTTCTGTGTGATTTCATTGATACTGTCGTGAAAAACAGCGATTGCGATAATTTTATTATCCATGCACGTAAAGCGTGGCTGTCTGGTTTAAGCCCGAAAGAAAACCGTGAAATTCCACCTTTAGATTACCCGCGAGTCTATCAATTGAAACGGGATTTCCCTCAATTGACGCTTTCAATTAATGGCGGCATTAAATCACTGGAAGAAGCCAAACAACATTTGCAGTATATGGATGGTGTGATGGTTGGGCGAGAGGCCTACCAAAATCCATCTATTCTGGCACATGTAGATCATGAATTGTTCGACCAAACAGTTCCAGTGACCAATACGGTTGAGGCCGTTAAAGCGTTTTATCCTTATATCGAACAAGAACTATCCAAAGGCACTTATTTAGGGCATATCACCCGCCATATTTTAGGCATTTTCCAGGGGATACCTGGGGCACGTCAGTGGCGTCGTCATTTAAGTGAAAACGCCCATAAGCAGGGCGCTGATATTATGGTTGTTGAAAAAGCGTTGAAAATGGTGACAGAGCGGATGTAAATCCGCTCAGGAATTTTGTCTGAAATTATGGAATCAATAAGTTGGAACCGTGGGTTGCACGGTTTTCCAGCGTCTGGTGTGCTCTTACTGCTTCTCTCAATGGAAATTTCTGGTTTTCTGGTACATCCACATTGATTTTGCCGCTGGCAATTAAAGCAAACAATGTCTTGCTGGCTTCTGCCAACTCTTCGCGGGTGGTGATATAGTCATTAAGAGAAGGGCGGGTGAGAAACAGTGAACCTTTCTGATTGAGGATACCCAAATTTACTCCAGTTACCGGCCCTGAAGCGTTACCAAAACTGACCATCAAACCTTGTCGTTTCAGGCAATCCAGTGAATCCAGCCATGTCTCTTTACCAACAGAATCGTATACGACACCAACTTTTTCTCCGCCAGTAATAGCCAGGACACGTTCCACAATATTCTCGCGACGATAGTTGATGGTTTGCCATGCTCCTGCTGCTTTGGCGAGTGCCGCTTTTTCGTCTGAACCTACTGTGCCAATCAATTTCGCACCCAATGCTTTTGCCCATTGGCAGGCAATCAAACCAACACCACCAGCGGCAGCATGAAATAGAATTGTTTCTCCTGCCAGGAGCTTATGTGTTAAATTGAACAGATAATAAACAGTCAGACCTTTTAAAAATGACGCAGCAGCTTGTTCGAACGAGATCTCATCCGGCAACAGCGCTAATTTACTTTCAGAAACGTTGTGTATTTCACTGTAAGCACCTAAGGCTGACTGGGCATAAACCACACGATCACCGACTTTAATTGATGTCACATTGGAGCCAACTTTAGTGACAATGCCTGCGGCTTCTGTTCCCAAGCCACAGGGCAGGCTGGCGGGTGGATATAAGCCACTGCGTATGTAGGTATCGATATAATTAATGCCGATAGCTTTGTTTGCGACTTGTACTTCATCGGGAGCAAGGTCAGCAGGTGTAAATTCACAATATCGGAGTACTTCTGGGCCGCCAATAGCGGATAATTCGATGTGTTTTGCCATGGTAACTCTCTCATTATGTTAGAAATATTGGGAACAGCCTCGCACGTTTGCAATGAAATAGCTGTAAATAGCGTTAATGTATCTGAAATCATTACAGACTATATATAATTACTCAAGGCTGTTTTCATGGCGTATACTGATACCCTATTTCGTTTTTTGTTTAGTGGATTGATGCGATATACATGGCTGGAAAAAAACCAACTAACAACAGTATGGCTGAACCAAAAGATCGCCAAGTGGAAGGGCTGAAACTTCCACCACACTCTTTGGAAGCAGAGCAATCCGTGTTAGGCGGTTTGATGCTGGATAATGAACGTTGGGATAGTGTATCCGAACGGGTTACCAGCAATGACTTTTTTAGCCGACCACACAGGCGTATTTTCTCTGAAATGCAGCGTTTGCTCGAAACAGGCAAACCTATCGACCTGATCACATTATCGGAATCTCTTGAACAGAATGGCGAACTCGATAATGTCGGAGGGTTTGCCTATCTTGCTGAATTGTCGAAAAATACCCCAAGTGCCGCGAATATCAATGCTTATGCTGATATTGTCCGAGAACGTGCGGTAGTACGCGATATGATCGCGGTAGCCAATGAAATTGCCGATGCAGGATATGATCCACAAGGGCGAACCAGCGAAGAGCTGTTGGATTTGGCTGAATCACGTGTATTCCAGATCGCAGAAAATCGGGCAAATAAAGACGAGGGCCCGAAAGGCATTGAACAGATCTTGGAAGAAACCGTTGAACGAATTGAGCAACTCTATCAGCGCCCGCATGATGGCGTAACAGGCGTTTCTACCGGCTATCAAGATCTGGATAAGAAAACAGCAGGATTGCAAAAATCAGATTTAGTTATCGTAGCGGCGCGTCCTTCAATGGGTAAAACGACTTTTGCGATGAACCTGTGTGAAAACGCGGCAATGATGCAGGATAAGCCTGTTTTGATTTTCAGCCTTGAGATGCCAGGCAATCAGATTATGATGCGTATGCTGGCGTCCCTGTCCCGCGTAGACCAAACACGTATTCGTACTGGTCAGCTTGATGATGAGGATTGGGCTCGAATTTCCAGCACGATGGGAATTTTGCTGGAAAAACGCAATATGTATATCGATGACTCATCCGGTTTGACGCCAACAGAAGTACGTTCCCGTGCGCGACGAGTTTTCCGCGAACACGGTGGGCTCAGTTTGATTATGATCGACTACCTGCAATTGATGCGAGTACCTTCTTTATCTGACAACCGAACACTGGAAATAGCGGAAATATCCCGCTCACTGAAAGCACTGGCAAAAGAACTTCAGGTGCCGGTTGTTGCGCTCTCCCAGCTTAACCGTAGTTTGGAACAGCGAGCCGATAAGCGTCCGGTTAACTCTGATCTGCGTGAATCAGGCTCTATCGAACAGGATGCTGATTTGATCATGTTTATCTATCGTGACGAGGTTTATCACGATAATAGTGAACTGAAAGGAGTGGCGGAAATCATTCTTGGTAAACAGCGTAACGGCCCTATAGGCACAGTAAGGCTGACATTTAATGGTCAATGGTCACGATTCGATAATTATGCTGGGCCGAGTTACAGTGACGAATAAATCCAAGTGCCTATCGTTCGTGTTCAAATGACTTCAATAATCAGCATCGAAGATAGGCTGTTATTATCAAACCTGACTGAAAAATTATAAAAAGGGGATGGAATGAAAGCGGCAACTGCTGTTATCGACCGCCGCGCTCTGCGACACAATTTGCAACAGGTGAGAGTACAAGCTCCTGATAGTAAACTAATTGCAGTTGTGAAAGCAAACGCCTATGGACATGGTTTATTAGAAACTGCGTACACAATGGAAGATGCTGATTGCTTTGGTGTCGCTCGTATTGGGGAAGCGTTTGCCCTGCGCAGTGGCGGGATCGTCAAGCCAATCTTGCTATTAGAAGGTTTTTTTGAAGCGGCGGATCTCCCCGTTTTAGTCGTCAATCATATTGAAACCGTGGTGCATAGCATTGAGCAGCTTGAAATATTGGAGCAGGCGGATTTGTCCCATCCGATTAAAGTGTGGATGAAACTCGATACAGGAATGCACCGTCTGGGTATCAGGATCGATGAAGCAGATGCATTTTATCAACGTCTGAGCCGCTGTCGTAATGTTGAGCAACCCGTTAATATCATCAGTCATTTTAGCCGTGCAGATGAGCCTACAATTGAAACGACCCAGCAACAAATTGAGCGCTTTATGGCATTTATTGTGGATAAAGCTGGCGAGAAATCCATCTCTGCATCAGGGGGGATTTTATTATGGCCAAAGGCGCATTTGGACTGGGTTCGTCCCGGCATCATGATGTATGGTGCTTCACCAATGGCAGATAAAACCGCTGCCGATTTTAATTTACTCCCTGCTATGACACTCAAATCCAGCTTAATCGCCGTACGTAAACACAAAGCGGGGGAAGCGGTAGGATATGGAGGTACGTGGAGCAGTGAACGAGACACATGTCTTGGCGTTGTGGCAATGGGATATGGTGATGGCTATCCCCGCAGTGCACCTGTCGGTACGCCAGTATTTATCAATGGTCGGGAAGTGCCACTTGTTGGTCGTGTATCTATGGATATGATTACTGTGGATCTGGGACCAACATGCCAGGATAAAGTTGGGGATGAAGTTATCCTTTGGGGGAATGCCCTGCCAGTTGAAAAAATTGCGGAGCATTCGGGGATCAGCGCATATGAGCTGATTACGAAACTGACCTCACGTGTTGCGATGGAATATCTAGACGAATAATCAGGGTAAGTTATATTGTCTTTTATCTCATCTTTTGTATCACTTGTAGCAGGGAATATAACGTCATGTTTCAAAATGTTGATGCGTACGCGGGCGATCCTATCCTGTCGTTAATGGAAGAATTTAAAAACGATCCCCGCACAGAAAAAATTAATTTGGGCATCGGGCTGTATTACGATGAACAGGGAATAACCCCAAAATTGCAGGCTGTTGCAACTGCTGAAGAACAAATGAAGGCTTTGCCACAGTCTGCTTCTCTTTACCTCCCAATGGAAGGATTGCTTGCCTATCGCACGGCAGTTCAGGAATTGCTGTTTGGCAAAGAGCACTCACTGTTAAATCAGCAACGTATTGCCACCATTCAAACATTGGGTGGCTCCGGCGCATTAAAAGTAGGGGCTGATTTTTTACACCGTTATTTCCCTGATTCTGAAGTATGGTGCAGTGATCCGACGTGGGAAAATCATGCCGCTATTTTTGCCGGAGCAGGCATCAAAGTGAATTATTACCCTTATTTTGATGATAAAACCAAAGGGGTAAAATTTGACGAAATGCTGGCAACATTCAAGCAATTACCAACAAAAAGTATTATTTTGATGCATCCTTGTTGCCATAACCCAACGGGTTCTGATCTCACCAATGACCAATGGGATCAGGTGGTTCAGGTTGCGAAAGAGCGGGAATTGCTTCCTTTCCTTGATATCGCTTATCAGGGATTTGCCGATGGCATGGAAGAAGATGCTTACGCAATCCGTGCAATGGCAAATGCGGGGCTGCCTTGTTTGGTCAGCAACTCATTCTCGAAAATTTTCTCGCTGTATGGTGAGCGCGTTGGTGGTTTATCGGTTATCTGTGATGATGCAAAAGTAACTGAGTGTGTCTTGGGACAATTGAAAGCAGCGGTGCGCCGCATTTACTCCAGCCCTCCAAATTTTGGGGCGCAGATTGTTGCTAGGGTGTTAAGTAACCCCGAATTAAAAAACCAATGGTTGGATGAGGTTGAACGGATGCGCTTGCGTATTCTGGAAATGCGGACAGTATTGGTAAATGCCCTACAACAGGCACTGCCAGAGAAGAACTTTGATCATTTACTGAAACAGCGTGGAATGTTCAGTTATACCGGATTCAGTCAGGCACAAGTTGATAGATTACGTGAAGAATTTGGTGTCTATCTGGTCGGTTCTGGCCGCGTTTGCATGGCTGGCGTGAATTATCACAACGTGCAACGCATTGCGGAGGCGTTTGCTGCGGTGAGTCAGTAATTTTATTGCCTGCACGCAAAGAAAATTAGAAAAACGATTGATAATTACAATTGTTAACCATTCCAAGCCGTTCAGTGAGCGGCTTTATAGAATATCTCGTATAATGAGATGAAGTGGTCTGCCATATTACAGTTATGGCTACTGTAGCCAAAAATAGAAGATTTTTATTGGTTATTTGTGGTCCAAGCCTGTTCGTTGTGTCAATTTATTACAGATTCATATACAGTAGCCACCTGAAATTTTAATACTTTCCTGTGACTTCAATATTAAACTCAATCGAATATCTAACTTAACTTTTTCCCATGAAAAGGTTAACTGAATGGAAATAAATAAAATGTAATACCAACTCTTGAACTCTTTCATCAGTTATTCAGATGAATATTAATCTGTAAAAGCACTATTGTTTTTATTGGGATAATTATCAAAAGAGTTAACGCATTATGGATATGCAATCAAGAAAGTATGGTAGAACGTTCCATTACCCGTTCTCGCCAGGCACGACTAGTGATGATCGTATTAATCATCATTGGTGGCACGATATGAAAAAAATTAAGCAGCTTATTTATACCGAAAAGTTGGATGGTGAGAATAATTGTTTGAATCGCTATGGTGTATTTGCCCGTTCACATGCTGCACCAACACAATCGGCATGGACCCAACAAATTCGTCAGCGTTGGCAGTTGCTTAAAGATGATTTAGGTGATATCGAGATCTTTGGTGAAAATCTTTATGCCATTCACTCCATTGAATATCGCCATCTTGAAGAATATTTCTTTGTGTTTGCTGTGCGTATTAAAGATTATTGGCTCAGTTGGGAAGACGTTAAATTTTATGCTGCATTATTCGATTTTCCGACTGTGCCTGAAATCAATCTTCCTGAAATACAGAACAAATCGGCATTTATGCAAAATATTATTGAAACGGCAAAGCAGGGGAGTTGCTTTTCTTCGTGGGATACACAAACAGGGAAGCCATGCACAATGGAAGGCATTGTCAGCCGAGATGCAGGCGAGTATTTGGTGACTGATTTTCCGCATCATGTTTTTAAATATGTACGAAAAAATCACGTCAAGACGAATATTCATTGGAAGCGGCATTGGCAAAGGGCACCTTTATATTTCGAGCATCTTTCTGGTTCAGATAGATATAGTGAAAAAGGAGAAAGGGAATGAATTGGGTATTCAGCCACCATAAATCATGGGATTATTTATCTTCAGCTTTCTCTTTTATCACTGATATGGAGGGGGTTCAACAAGATCCTATTCATCATGCCGAAGGTGATGTTGCGATCCACACTCAAATGGTATTGACTGCATTGGCGCAATTGCCTGAATATTCATTATTGGTTCCAGAAGAACAGGAAATTCTTTGGGCGGCAGCATTGTTACACGATGTAGAGAAACGCAATACGACGCGGGTAAATTGGGATGGGCGCATTATTTCTCCGGGACACGCGCGCAAGGGAGAGTTAACAACCAGGCAAATTCTGTTTCAGCAAATACCAACGCCATTTGCAATACGGGAACAGATAGCTGCGCTTGTACGTTTTCATGGCTTACCATTGTGGTTAATGGAAAAGCCTAACCCACAAAAGGTATTATTGGCAGCATCATTACGTGTCGATACTTATTTACTCGCCTTATTGGCAAAAGCGGATGTATTGGGACGCATATGCCATGATGTACAGGAATTGTTGGGACGTATTGAACTATTTGAACTTTACTGCCGTGAACAAGGCTGCTGGAGGGAGGCACGGGTATTTTCTTCCAGCGATGCTCGTTTCCATTATTTTTCTACGGAGAGTGAACAACCCAATTATCAGCCTTATGATAACTATGGCAGTCAGGTAACTTTGTTGTGTGGATTACCGGGCATGGGTAAAGACCATTTTATCCAGCGGCATGGTGAAGGCATGCCCGTGATTAGCTTGGATATGATTCGTCGCAAGCACCAAATTAGCCCGGAAGATAAGAGTGCCAATGGTTGGGTTGTACAGCAAGCAAAGCAGCAAGCCAGAAATAAGTTACGTGGTGGGCAAGATTTTGTTTGGAATGCTACAAATTTGACAAGGCAGATGCGCCAGCAACTGATCAAATTGTTTGTGAGTTATGATGCCAGAGTTAGGCTTGTTTATATTGAACAAGACTATCAACTCTGGCGGCAACAGAATCGCAATCGTCAATATGCTGTACCGGATAAAGTGATGGATCGGATGCTTAGTAAGTTGGAGGTTCCGACACCTGAAGAGGCGCATGAAGTCTGCTATTTCGTTGATTCGAAGATGTTAAATCGATAACTGCGGAATATGTTGCTGGGGATTTTGGTGAAAAGAAGCTGATTGAAAACATTCAGTTGAAAAAAACAGAAGGCGGCTGGAATATATGCGGCCTTCTGTTTTAATGGTTCAATATAAATAAAGATCACTTTTGCAATAACTGATAGAACGCTGGGTTGTCATCACATTGCCCGCCACCACATTCTAGTATGGTGGAAACCAGATTGGCTGCAATCAAAAATGCGAACAATCCCATGACAATTTTACCTAATGTTGGTGGTGTGTATCTTGCTGAATCAACATTGCCTGCTTTCAGAGGCATGAGAGCTGCGATGGCAATAATAGTCAGAATAGATAGAATTGCAGCCCAGGTATAAAAATGCAGGCCGAAGAAAGTTGAACCATATCCCATATCTCCCGGCATGATATGGAGAGAAACCTGACGCATGGCAATGAAACCAGTCACAATACAGCCAAGCAGTGAAAGGCTATAATGGGCATTTTTTATGCCGAAATAAATATTAAACAAAAATCCAAAACCAATCATGATAATGCCTGCTCGCTGCAATAAACATAATGGGCAAGGAAGTTCAAAGCGTGCTAATTGATAATAAAATGCGACTATCAAAACCACACTAATACCGAACAGGCCCAGAATATTTAAGGCCATTGCAAGGTTAATATTACGCGGTGCTGACATTGTATTATTCATTACGATCCCCTATTAGAAAGAAAGGTTCAATGCATCAGTTGCATGATATTTAAACCAAAATACCGTGATGATGAATAAAGCAAACCAAAGGGTATACGTCAGCTTTTTCTTACCGGTAATGACGGTGATGATGATAACAAGCGCAATTAAGAACGGTAAAAACATATACATGTTTAATCTCCATTATAAGTTTAAAGCATATGTAATGCTATTATGGCATTAATGCTCCGGCAATGTGAGCATCAATAATATTAGATCAACAATACAATACTAATTCACGAAAGATTGTTTCACCTGATTTGACTGTAAGAAAAGGCTTTATTGCCCGTAGTAAATTGAATTTGATTAATAATTGGCTAGAGAATAAATAATAAACTCCCCACGGTGTGAGGAGAATTATAGATAATTTAGTTTTAAAATTAATAAATTAATCTCGTTCAAGTATTGGTTTCAAAAAACGAGCAGTGTGAGATTTATCACATTGAATGACTTCTTCTGGAGTTCCTGATACCAATATTTCACCGCCACCGTTACCACCTTCAGGGCCAAGGTCGACAATCCAGTCAGCGGTTTTAATTACATCCAGATTATGTTCGATGACGACAATAGTATTTCCTTGATCCCGCAATTGGTGCAGAACGGACAGTAGTTGCTGAATATCGGCGAAATGCAGGCCGGTTGTTGGCTCATCAAGGATATACAGTGTCTGGCCTGTACCCCGTTTAGATAATTCCCGTGCCAGTTTTACCCGTTGAGCTTCCCCGCCAGAAAGTGTCGTTGCAGATTGCCCCAGACGAATATAGGAAAGACCGACATCTATCAAAGTTTGCAACTTACGGGAAAGAGCAGGAACGGCATCAAAAAACTCACGAGCCTCTTCGATGGTCATATTCAGCACTTCATTAATATTCTTGCCCTTATATTTGATTTCCAGCGTTTCGCGATTGTAACGCTTGCCCTTACATTGATCGCAAGGCACATAAACATCAGGCAAGAAATGCATCTCAACTTTAATGACCCCATCGCCCTGACAGGCTTCGCAACGTCCGCCCTTGACGTTGAAGCTGAAACGCCCCGGTGTATAACCACGGGCACGGGACTCAGGAACGCCAGAGAATAACTCTCTGACAGGCGTAAATATACCAGTATAAGTGGCAGGATTTGAGCGCGGGGTTCTGCCAATCGGGCTTTGGTCGATATCGATCACTTTGTCAAAGTGCTCAAGACCCTGGATATCGATATAAGGAGCCGGATTAATATTTGTTGCTCCATTTAACTGACGCTGTGCAATAGGGAACAACGTATCATTGATCAACGTTGATTTGCCGGAACCAGAAACCCCTGTGATGCAAGTAAACAGGCCAACAGGTAAATTTAATGTCACCTTTTTCAAGTTATTGCCTTTTGCACCAATCAATTTCAGCATTTTATCTGGATTAGCAGGCACGCGCTGCTCTGGAATAGCAATTTTACGTTCACCACTGAGGAATTTTCCTGTGAGCGATTTTGGGCTTTCCATGATAGCGGTAATCGTTCCTTCGGCAACAATCTCGCCACCATGTACGCCCGCTCCTGGCCCGATATCAATAATATGGTCAGCCGCACGGATAGCATCTTCGTCATGTTCGACAACGATAACTGTGTTGCCCAAATTGCGCAGGTGCAGCAATGTTTCCAGCAAACGCTCATTATCCCTTTGATGCAGGCCAATGGAAGGCTCATCCAGCACATACATCACACCGACAAGACCTGCACCAATCTGGCTCGCCAAACGGATACGCTGGGCTTCCCCACCTGAAAGAGTTTCTGCCGAACGGGAGAGTGTCAGGTAATTTAATCCAACATTAACCAAGAATTTCAGGCGGTCACGGATCTCTTTCAGGACTTTTTCGGCAATTTGGGCGCGTTGTCCACTCAGTTTTATATTTTGGAAAAACGCCATCGCATGACCGATGCTGAAATCCGAAATTTGTGGCAGCGTAGTATCTTCGATAAAGACATAACGTGCTTCCTTACGCAATCGTGTTCCGTCGCAGGAAATGCAAGATCGATTGCTGATATATTTTGCCAACTCTTCCCGTACTGCGGTGGATTCTGTCTCTTTATAGCGGCGTTCCATATTATGCAGCACACCTTCGAACGGATGGTGACGAACCGTCACATCACCACGATCATTGGTATATTTAAATTCGATTGATTCTTTACCTGAACCGTATAAAACCACTTTCTGAATGGTTGGGGTTAATTGATTAAACGGTGTTTCGATATCGAATTTGTAGTGTTCTGCCAGTGATCTCAGCATCTGGAAGTAATAGAAATTACGGCGATCCCAACCACGGATCGCACCTCCGGCAAGGGAGATACCTTCATTCTGGACAACTCGTTCCGGGTCAAAAAATTGCTGAACCCCTAATCCATCACAAGTAGGGCAAGCACCAGCGGGATTGTTGAAGGAAAAAAGACGAGGTTCCAACTCGCTCATACTATAGCCACAGATTGGACAGGCAAAATTGGCGGAGAAAACCAGTTCTTCGGCCTGTGTATCATCCATATTGGCAATGACGGCAGTACCACCGGAAAGCGCCAATGCAGTTTCGAATGATTCCGCTAATCGCTGGGTGAGGTCAGTACGCACTTTAAAACGGTCGATGACGACTTCGATAGTGTGTTTTTTCTGTAATTCGAGTTTTGGTGGATCGGAAAGGTCACACACTTCACCATCAATACGGGCGCGGATATAGCCTTGTGCAGCGAGATTATCCAGCAGTTTGGTATGTTCGCCCTTACGTTCGTTGACGACGGGAGCCAGTAACATCAGACGTTGGCCTTCTGGCAGCGCCAAGACGTTATCTACCATCTGGCTGATCGTTTGCGCCGCCAGCGTGATATTGTGGTCAGGACAGCGTGGTTCACCTACTCGTGCAAATAGCAGACGGAGATAATCGTGAATTTCAGTTATCGTTCCCACCGTAGAGCGTGGGTTATGGGAAGTAGACTTTTGTTCAATGGAAATGGCTGGGGATAGCCCCTCAATATGATCGACATCCGGTTTTTCCATCAGCGACAAAAATTGGCGTGCATAGGCTGAGAGGGATTCAACATAGCGACGTTGCCCTTCCGCATACAGGGTATCGAAAGCTAAAGATGACTTACCGGAGCCAGATAGCCCAGTAATGACTATCAGCTTGTCACGGGGAATTATTAAATTGATATTCTTAAGATTATGGGTGCGGGCGCCCCGAACTTCGATGTTATCCATATCTACTTCCCAGATTATTGATAGAGCAAAACTCATAAACGCGTTATTATTGCACAAACATTGCTGAACGGATATACAGTATTTAATAGGCAATCGTGTTGTAATCATGACAATGTAAAGTACGATGCGCTTCGCAAAGTATAATATAACGGCTCTCTGTTTAAACTTATCCCTCGCATGGTAAACTACTTTGCTTATAATTAGAGAAATCCGTTTTTAGCAAAATTCATTTCATCAGGAGTATTTCCAATGGCCAGCAGAGGCATAAACAAAGTTATTTTAGTGGGTAATTTGGGACAGGACCCAGAAGTTCGCTATATGCCGAATGGCGGTGCAGTTACCAACATTACTCTGGCAACGTCTGAGAGCTGGCGTGATAAGCAAACCGGTGAGATGAGAGAAAAAACTGAATGGCATCGTGTCGTGTTTTTCGGCAAATTGGCAGAAGTCGCCGGTGAGTATCTGCGCAAAGGTTCCCAAGTTTATATTGAAGGTTCTTTGCAGACCCGCAAATGGCAGGATCAGAACGGTCAGGATCGTTACACCACGGAAATTGTAGTCAATCCTATCGGTGGGGTAATGCAGATGCTGGGCAGCCGCAGTGGCGCAGCCCAGGATGCGCCAACACAAGGCGGTTGGGGGCAACCACAGCAGCCGCAAGCTTCTCAGCAATTCAGTGGCGGTGCTCCATCTCGTCCAGCGCAGTCTCCTATGCCACAGAGCAATGAACCACCAATGGATTTCGATGATGATATTCCATTCTGAGTGGACTGAAAAAGCGGCTTGATATCTGGTCAGAGCTAGTCGTTATTTTGCAATCTGTAGTCGTTTAAATTTGATCTGGCAATTGTTCGTTTTGTTTCAGTGATTGTCAGATCAAGTCTGAGTCAATACACATAGATTCGTTAGTACACAATCGTGCAGCAAACTTACTGTGAGCTGGAGTTCTTGCTGGCGATTTAGCCAATCTTCTTCATACCCTCGCAAATAGGTCTCCCGCGCATCGGTTAAAACTGTGGCCTGTATAGCTGGAAGACGAGCAGCCGCCCAATCGGCAGCAATATCCTTAGGGACAAACTCTCCAGTCACTAATGTCCGCCACATACGCGCCAGCGTTAGCAGAACATTGCGTTCATCTCCCTGTAGCGTCTCAATTAAATTCGGCAGGATATCCTTAATAGCTCGGTGAATGTCTGATTTCGGAACAGCTGGTAGAAGACTGCTTGCGTTAGGGCCGACCAGAGGTATTGCTTCCTGTCGTGATTGAGCCAACACCAAGGTAAGTTCTGGATCACAAACCGGCTTGGGAATTTCTCCCACCTCATATTCGTGACGTAGCCACTCGCCGTAAATGAATTCACTCCGGGCAGGGTAAAGCGATGCGGCGAGATCGGCGCGCAATAAAACAATCAGTTCAACAGGGCGACGTCCATCAGGATCAGAAGGATATCGGCCCGATATCATCATTAAATCGGCAGCAAGACATTTCCGAACCTCAGGTGTCATCGGTTGGTCAATGATCACAAGCAAATCTACGTCGCTGTGGGGGCGAAGGCCACCAACCACAGCCGAACCATGAAGGTAGACAGCTACGAGCGATTCCGCTAATCGCTTCTGGACGATCAACAACGCCTTATCTGCTTCGGAAGGAATAGCCACTAAACAGCTCACTCATCTTGGATAATGTTTCTGAGGATATTATCTCTTCATGCGGTTCCGTCAACTAGGTTTCCGAATACCAGAAAAACCTTACTCATAAAATACTCATGCTAAATATTGCTCAAAATTATTACCAGAAAATCAAACAAACAACTAGCATGAGCGAATATAAATATTTCGGATTTATTTACCCAATTGCTTTGCCCAGCAATTGGCGAATATAAGATCCCGCACCCAATAATCCCGGTTTATCATGGGTAATCAGATACACAGGAATATCTTTTAAATAGTCTGTAAATCTGCCTTTGTTTTCAAACCCTTGTCGGAAACCTGATTTTTGGAAGAAATCAAAGAAACGTGGGACGATCCCACCTGCAATGTAAACACCGCCAAATGCACCAATATTCAGCGCTAAATTCCCACCAAAACGTCCTAACGCGGTACAGAAAAGTTCTAACGCCTGTTTGCAGATAGGACAATTTCCATTCAGCGCACGGTCAGAAATATCGCGAGGGGTAAGATCTTCGGCGATTTGACCGTTGAGTTTTATCAGGGAACGATAAATATTCACCAAACCAGGGCCGGAAAGGACCCGTTCGGCGGAGACATGACCATATTCTTCGCGTAGTACGCTCAACATATGATCTTCTTCCGTACTATCTGGCGCGAATTCTACGTGACCACCTTCACCAGGTAAGCTCATCCATTGGCTGCCTGTATGAACAAGATGCGCGACTCCTAACCCAGTTCCTGCACCGTAAACCGCAATAGGGCGTTTAGCCTGAGGTTGCTTTCCACCAATCTGAATTACATCATCTGCTCCCAGAACCGGAATGGCGAGGGAAACGGCAGTAAAATCGTTAATCACCTCAAAACGTTCCCATCCCAGCGATGCTTTCATTTGGCTAACAGAAAAACGCCAACTGTGGTTGGTCATACTGATCACATCATCCGTCACCGGACAGGCAATAGCGATACAGCCATATTTGACTTCACAGTTCTGCTGTTTTAAATATTGGCGGATAACAATTTCGAGCGATTCATAATGCGCGCAGGGATAGAATTCGACCGCGCTCAATAGCCCGGTATCTACATCACATAATGCCAGACGTGCATTTGTACCGCCGATATCACCTACCAGAGCATAAGTTGTCATGGTTTATCTCCTTAATTCTTACAGAAATCCTAATGAACCAGTCAAAAGTCGAATTGAGGGGATTTTACACAAGGTCAGGCCTAAAGGCCGCATAAAAATGTGTTGATATGGTGCAGGAGTTAGATAATTTTTCATCGGACGTATATCCTTTAGCTTTCGAGTTACTGTTTTATTGGTTGTGTGCTTTCACCCTGTCAATGATGCGATATGACTGGGGAATTGTTCCTTTGACACTGAATTGTAACTTGAAAGCCTTGGGTGATAGATAATGGATATTGTTGATATGGTTTATATCAATGACATCGCAGATTTGCACAAAATATAGACGATTGCAATATTTCCTACGGCAAAACATTCTTGTCCTCAATCAGTAGTACCACCAGAAAGTTGTGCAAAAACTGTTTAAGGCACATTATACATATCTTCGTCATTATTGAGTAAATATGCATCAATGTTAACCAATTACCCTGTGAATATACAGAATACAGAGCATGAGTTTTATCATCTTCGATATGATTATTGCTTGATTCTTATCCCTGATTCACTGGATAATCGTCCGCCTCAAATTTTCTCACAGTTTCTTTACTCAAAGAGACAAACGATTGCGCAAACGAATGGCTGAACAAATGAACACGGCATTGATTTTTATTATCTTGTGACGTAATCGTTTTCGTTTGAAGAGGTGAAGAAATAGAACGAGCGCTTTTTAAAGCGATATATTTAACAGAAGCAGGGGAAAAACATGTCTGGTATGCAGGCACCAACTCAATGCAAACTCGATAGGTATTTTAAGATTACTGAACGCGGATCGACGGTACGTCAGGAAGTTCTCGCTGGTTTAACGACATTTTTGGCAATGGTCTATTCCGTTATTGTGGTACCAGGGATGCTTGGGCAAGCCGGATTTCCTCATACCGCCGTGTTTATTTCTGTTTGTCTGGTGACCGGTATCGGTTCGTTATTGATGGGGTTGTGGGTTAATTTGCCAATGGCTATTGGTTGTGCGATCTCGTTGACTGCATTTACCGCATTTAGCCTGGTATTAGGGCAACAGGTAAGCATTCCCGTGGCTCTCGGTGCGGTTTTTCTGATGGGATGTTTGTTTACGTTAATTTCAGTAACGGGTGTGCGAGCGTGGATTTTGCGTAATATGCCAATGGGTATCGCACATGGAACAGGTATTGGCATCGGGTTGTTTTTATTGTTGATTGCAGCCAATGGCGTTGGTTTGGTGGTTAAGAACCCAAACGCTGGCTTGCCTGTGTCCTTTGGTTCATTGACGTCATTTCCCGTGGTGATGACGTTATTGGGGCTGGCGGGAATTATCGGTCTGGAACGGAAGAAGGTGCCGGGAGGTATCTTGCTGATGATTATCGCAATTTCTATTATCGGCTTGATTTTTGATCCAGCCGTTAAATATCAAGGATTCTTTAAATTTCCTACACTGGGGGAAGATGGCCTGTCCCTGATGTTCAGTATGGATATTATGGGAGCCTTACAGCCTATTGTATTACCCAGTGTTTTGGCGTTGGTAATGACAGCGATATTTGATGCGACGGGGACGATCCGGGCTGTGGCGGGACAAGCAAATTTATTGGATAAGAGAGGCCAGATTATCAATGGCGGCAAGGCACTGACAGCAGATTCTGTCAGTAGTATTTTTGCTGGGGTTATTGGTTCTTCCCCCGCAGCGGTTTATATTGAGTCTGCCGCAGGAACCGCTGCTGGTGGTAAAACGGGTTTAACGGCTTCCGTTGTCGGTATTTTATTCCTGTTGATTTTATTTCTGTCTCCGCTGTCGTATTTAGTTCCTGGCTATGCTACGGCTCCTGCCTTGATGTATGTCGGATTACTGATGCTGAGTAATGTGCGAAAGCTGAATTTTGATGATTTTGTTGATGCAATGTCAGGTTTACTGTGTGCTGTATTTATTGTGCTAACTTGTAATATCGTCACAGGCATTATGCTGGGTTTCAGTGCACTGGTTGTTGGGCGTATTTTTTCGGGTGAATGGCGTAAATTGAATATTGGTACGGTTATACTTGCCATTGTATTAGTGGTATTTTATGCCGGCAATTGGGCCATCTAATTAAAATAGGATGTGCAAACAATTGGAGTTTGCACATCCCTTCTATATCCCTCTATTCCATTATTAGCCATATTGTGACTGCCAGGCACATTCTAAAATCTGCTAATTTTTCAACACACACTCAAACCGATAAGCATAAAATAGAAAAATGAATCAATGCTTATTGATTCACAATGTGATTGCTTTTTGATTTTATTTAATAACTGTAATATTTATGGTTATTAGCGCTATTATTAACAGTAAAAAACAGTCACAATCTTTCCACTGACGGATTTTTGGCAATTTGTAAGGGTAACATGGAAATATTCTTTACTATCTTGATCTTGATTTTGGTGGTGTCAGTTTCTGGTGTTCTTACTAAAATGATTCCGTTCCGTATCCCCTTGCCGATAGTGCAAATAGCAATGGGAGCGTTGCTGGCTTGGCCTCATTTTGGTTTACACGTTACTTTCGATCCTGAACTATTCCTCGTATTACTTATCCCTCCTTTATTATTTGTTGATGGTTGGAAAACACCGACTAGAGAGTTTTTCCAGCATGGGCGTGAAATCGTCATTTTAGTTTTAGTATTGGTATTAGTGACGGTTATTGGCATTGGTTATTTGATCTATTGGTTATTACCGAGTATCCCACTTATTGCTGCTTTTGCACTGGCGGCGGTATTATCCCCAACAGATGCGGTGGCATTGTCATCAATTGTTGGAAAAGGGCGTATTCCTAAGAATATGATGAGCGTGCTGGAAGGGGAAGCATTAATGAATGATGCTTCGGGTCTGGTGGCTCTGAAATTTGCCGTGGCAATTGCCATGGGCACGATGGTCTTTACTGTCACTGGCGCAACGGTGGAGTTTTTCAAGGTTGCGATTGGTGGTTTGTTGTCGGGTATTGCTATCACATGGTTATACAGTAAATCACTGAGATTGATGAGTCGCTGGAGTGGGGATGATCCTGCAACTCAAATCATGTTTATGATGCTGTTACCGTTTGCTTCTTATATGATTGCTGAACATATCGGTGTATCAGGGATTCTGGCTGCGGTTGCTGCAGGTATGACTATCAGTAAGGCAGGAGTGATCCGCAATGCACCACTGGATATGCGTCTGCGTGCCGATAATGTATGGGGAATGCTGGCTTTTGTCTTTAATGGCCTGGTGTTTATCATGCTGGGGCTGCAATTGCCGGGCATTTGGGAAACATCGGTAGCTCAAGCTGAGCTTGACCCAAATGTTGAAACCTGGATGCTGTTCGCTGCTGTTGGCATCATTTACGTTGCACTGGTATTACTGCGATTCAGTTGGTTATGGCTGATGAAAAATACCAGCAAAATGCTGATAAAGAAAAAACCGCTTCACTTTGCCTCTTATACGACCCGTGAGTTATGGTTGGCTTCATTTGCGGGGGTTCGTGGGGCAATTACGCTGGCAGGTGCATTGTCGGTGCCATTGTTTTTGCCAGATGGTGATCCATTCCCCGCACGTTATCAGTTGATTTTCATTTCTGCGGGTGTGATTTTGTTCTCCCTTTTTGTTGGGGTTATCGCTTTGCCTTTGCTGCTGCGTGGTATGAAAGTCGGTGATAAGCTGGCAGATCTTAATGAAATCAGAATGGCAAAATCGGCAATGGCTGAAGTTGCTATTGTCAGTATGAATAAGATGGAAGAGCGTCTGTCGGCCAGCACTGAAGAAAAACTGGATGCAGAAGTTATTAGTGAAATTGCTTCTCGCGTTACCGGTTATTTACGGCGCCGTACTGCGGGGACGGATGAAATCGAGCATAACCTGATGGTTGAAGATTTGGAACGTCGCTTCCGTTTGACGGCATTAAGGGCTGAACGAGGAGAGTTATATCACCTGCGTGCAACCCGTAAAATTAGTAATGAAACACTACAAACGTTGCTGCATGATCTTGATTTGCTAGAAGCGCTTTTAGTGGAGAAAGATCAATAAAAGGTAAAAGACCAATAAATTATGTGGCTGTTAACGATCACAACATTTTTGTGGGCCGCCTCATTTAGCCTGATTGGCGCTTATCTCGCTGGTCAGGTTGATAGCTGGTTTTCAGTTCTTGTCAGGGTAATGTTGGCAGCAATGGTTTTTTTACCATTTTTGCGCTGGCGTGGATTATCTCTGAAAGTTATTTCACTGTATATGGCCGTGGGTGCCTGTCAGCTTGGTGTGATGTATTTGTTTGTATTTCATGCCTATCATTACCTGACTGTGGCAGAATTTTTGCTGTTTACCATCATGACGCCGCTCTATGTCACATTAGTTTATGATCTGATGGGGCGCCAGCGATTACGCTGGGGTTATGCCTTGAGTTCTTTATTGGCAGTGGTTGGTGCAGCGATTATTCGCTATGACCGATTGAGTGAATCTTTCTGGATTGGCTTGCTGTTAGTGCAATTGGCAAATATTTTCTTTGCGATTGGTCAGGTCGGTTATAAGCGTTTGATGGAGATTCATCCGATCCCGCAACGAGTGGCATTTTCATGGTTCTACCTAGGCGCTTGTGTTGTTGCCATCATCGGCTGGCTAATGTTTGGTGATTCACAAAAATTGCCAACAACTCAGCTACAGTGGGGCGTTTTGATTTGGCTGGGTGTTGGGGCGTCGGGGATTGGCTACTTTATGTGGAACTATGGTGCCACCCAAGTGGATGCCGGAACACTGGCAATTATGAATAATATGTTGGTTCCGGCGGGGTTATTGGTCAATTTTGCAATTTGGCAGCAGCATCCTAATTGGCTGAGCTTTACCATTGGAGGCAGCCTGATTGTTGCGTCACTTTGGGTGCATCGCCGTTGGATACTGAAACCCGTTTCACAAACGGCAAATTGTCCACCGCGTGCTGGCGCGCAGAACGAATAAAGGTATCAATAGCGGGTTGGTGCTGCTCCCCTTCTCGGTTGGCAGCGTACAATCTGCTCCATAATCCCTCTCCCAATGTTTGGGTTACAATTAACCCTTGTCTTTCGAATGTTTCCACCGCCCAGTGTGGTAACGCGGCAATACCCAATCGGGCGGCAACCATCTGGATCAGCAATAGCGTATTGTCGACAGTTTTTAATGTTGGGGTAATATCCGCAGGCTGGAGAAAACGTCGCCAGATATCCATCCGTTGGCGTTGGACCGGATAAATCAGCAAAGTTTCAGCGGCGAGATCTTGTGGACGGATATCGCGTTTATTTGCCAGTGGATGATCCGGCGCGATCACCAACTTCACTTCATAATCAAACAGCGGCGTATAGTGCAGATTACTGTCTGCAATAATGTCAGATGTCAGGACAATATCCAGCTCGCGTTTTTGCAGTGCAGGTTGAGGATCAAATGTCACGCCAGATTTAAAGTCCACATTAACCTGCGGCCAACTTTCACGAAAACGCTTAAGTGCTGGTGTCAGCCATTGAATACAGCTATGGCACTCAATGGCAATGCGTAAGTTTGTCTCTTCCGGCTCATGGCATTGACGTAAGGAAGCTGTCACCAAAGGTAAGACTTGCTCTGCCAACTTTAATAACACTTCTCCTTGAGGCGTTAACTTCAAGGGTTGGCTTTTACGAATGAATAACTTAAATCCCAGCCGATGTTCTAATTCACTGAACTGATGAGAAAGGGCAGATTGTGTCTGATGCAAATAATTTGCTGCTGCTGCGAGTGAGCCACAATGGTTCAGTGCTTGTAGTGTTTTTAAGTGTTTTAGTTCGATCATGAAAAACCTTCAAGATGATAATGAATAATTTGCGCTTGTGGTTTATACACTACCTGTTGATTATAGAAGTGTAAACATCTAGACGGCTAAAAATTTACGGGTGACGACATGACAGTTTTGAATCATACATTAGGTTTTCCACGTATCGGATTGAAAAGAGAACTAAAAAAGGCGCAAGAAAACTATTGGGCAGGCAAAATTTCTCAACAGGAATTGCTGGAGACAGGCCGAGAATTGCGTGCACATCACTGGCAACAACAAAAAGAAGCGGGCGTTGATTTAGTCCCCGTTGGTGATTTTGCCTGGTATGACCAAGTATTGACTACAAGCCTGTTACTGGGCAATGTTCCACCGCGTCATCAAAATGAAGATGGCAATATTGATCTGGATACCCTGTTCCGTATCGCTCGTGGTCGGGCACCAACAGGTACACCTGCGGCTGCTTCGGAAATGACGAAATGGTTCAACACAAATTATCACTATATTGTGCCTGAATTTCAGGAAGGGCAGGAATTTAAGTTGGGTTGGACCCAATTATTGGACGAAGTTGATGAAGCTTTGGCACAGGGGCACAACGTAAAACCTGTTCTTTTGGGACCTGTGACCTATTTATGGCTCGGTAAGGTGAAAGGCAAAGTTTTTGATCGCTTGTCTCTATTAAAAGATATCCTGCCGGTATACCAGCAAGTTCTGGCAGAACTGGCAAAACGTGGCATTGAATGGGTACAGATTGATGAACCGGCTCTGGTACTGGAATTACCAGAAGAATGGCTGGCGGCATTCTCAACGGCTTATCAAGCACTTGAGGGACAGGTGAAATTGTTGCTGACGACCTATTTCGATAGCATCGGTCACAATCTGGAGATAATTAAATCGCTGCCAGTGCAAGGATTGCATGTTGATTTGGTTGTAGGAAGGGATTCTCTTGAGAATTTGGATAACTCTCTGCCGGAAGATTGGTTGCTTTCATTGGGAGTAATTAATGGCCGCAATGTTTGGCGAGCTGATTTGAGTGAGAAATATCAGCTTGTTGCACCATTGGTTGGTAAGAGAAATGTGTGGATCGGCACTTCCTGTTCATTGCTTCATAGCCCCATTGATCTGAATGATGAAACAGGGTTGGATGAAGAAGTGAAAAGCTGGTTTGCCTTTGCATTGCAAAAATGTGCGGAACTTTCTTTGTTATCACAAGCATTGAATGCGCCAGAAAGCAATAAACAGGCTGAGCTGGATGCTTATAGTGCCCCAATTCGCGCTCGTCGCAGTTCCACAAGGGTGAATAATCCAGCGGTTGCTGGGCGCATTGCGGCAATTAAGCCACAGGATAGTGAACGTAATCAGGTATATCCTGAACGTGCTAAGCTCCAGCGTCAACGTTATAACTTACCGCTGTGGCCAACAACAACCATAGGTTCATTCCCGCAAACAACGGAAATTCGTAGCCTGCGTCTCGATTTCAAAAAGGGTCGGGTGGATAGTACGCACTACCGAGCCAATATCAGTGAGCATATCAAACAGGCGATCCAAGAGCAGGAGCGTTTAGGGCTGGATGTATTGGTACATGGTGAAGCTGAACGTAACGACATGGTGGAATATTTCGGTGAACACTTTGACGGTTATGTCTTTACTCAAAATGGTTGGGTGCAGAGTTATGGCTCCCGTTGCGTGAAACCACCGGTAATCATTGGCGATATTAGCCGTCCAGAGGCGATAACGGTAAACTGGGCGACATACGCGCAATCTTTGACTGATAAGCCAGTCAAAGGCATGTTGACGGGGCCTGTGACCATTCTCTGTTGGTCATTCCCAAGGGAAGATATCAGCCGTGAAACCATCGCTAAACAGATCGCACTGGCTTTGCGTGATGAAGTTGATGATTTGCAGAAGGCAGGCATTGGTATTATCCAGATTGATGAACCTGCATTGCGTGAAGGCTTGCCATTGCGCAGAGAAGAGTGGCAGGAATATCTGGAATGGGCGGTGGATGCTTTTAAATTGAGCGCAGCAATTGCGAAAGATGATACCCAAATCCACACTCATATGTGTTATTGCGAGTTCAATGACATCATGCCGTCAATTGCAGCACTGGATGCGGATGTGATCACTATTGAAACCTCACGCTCGGATATGGAATTGCTGGATTCGTTTGAAGATTTCGCATATCCGAATGAGATAGGGCCTGGTGTGTATGACATTCACTCACCAAACGTCCCTAGTGTTGAATGGATTGAGGCGTTGCTACGCAAAGCGGCTGATCGTATTCCAGTCGAGCGTTTGTGGGTGAACCCTGACTGTGGCTTGAAAACTCGCGGTTGGACGGAAACCAGACAAGCGTTGGCAAACATGGTTGAAGCGGCAAAACGCTTGCGCTCTTCATTAAACAGTTAACTTAAAGTTTAATCGATCAGTTTAAGTTTAAATGAGCTGAAAATACCCGCCACAGTTAGTGCAATGTGGCGGGTGAAAAAGAAGTTTATTTCCCTGGCAGGTTAATTTTCAACAGATCCGTGCCAACAGATTTTAAATTTAGAGTTTCTAAATAGCTGTTCTCATAATAGTCAGGCGATTTTCATTTTTCATCTCAACTATCCTCTCTCATTGTCACTGCCCTGATTCATAAAAAATAATTATTTTCTCCCTTATGCAATGCATTTTTGTGGATTGTTTTATAAAACAGATGCTATCTAAAATTTTCCTTGGAAAAATATCGATTTCTGATAGCGAAAAGCATAACAAATATGGCATGTTCCAATTTATCCATTTTTAATGAGGTTTTGTGATGGAGTTTTATATTCCAATTATTGGGTTGGGAGTGGCGGTATTTACGCTGGTTTTTCTGGTCTTGCGGACTCGCGTTCATGTCCTTATTGCTATGCTAATTGCGGCAATAATCGCCGGAATATCAGGCGGCTTGACTATAGGTAATGTCGTTGAGGTGATCACCAAAG
Source organism: Xenorhabdus sp. TS4 (assembly GCF_014467265.1). Taxonomy (NCBI): domain Bacteria; kingdom Pseudomonadati; phylum Pseudomonadota; class Gammaproteobacteria; order Enterobacterales; family Morganellaceae; genus Xenorhabdus; species Xenorhabdus sp. TS4. The sequence goes on from NZ_NKHQ01000004.1 coordinate 37,505, forward strand.
GATTTGGTTCAACATTAGGCAACATCGGTATCGTGATTGGATTGGGATGCATGATGGGGAGAATATTAGAAGTATCGGGAGCAACAGAACAGATCGCTTATAGCCTGATTAAATGGTTAGGTAAAAGGCGCGAAGAGTGGGCTTTGGCGATTACCGGTTATATTGTCAGTATCCCCATATTTGTGAATTCAGCTTTTGTGATCCTCTATCCGCTGGTGAAGGCATTGGCGAAGAAAGGTAAACGCAATGTATTGTCCCTTGGGGTTGCTCTGGCGGGAGGGTTAGTGGTGACTCACCATATCGTTCCTCCAACACCTGGGCCGCTTGGTGTCGCCGGAATATTCGGGGTGAGTATCGGCCAAATGATGCTGGCTGGTATGATACTGGCAGTGCCCTGTGTCATAGGGATTACCTGCTATGCAAAGTGGTTGGAGATTAAATATCCTGAATATCAACTTGGTGATACAGAAAAAAATGCAGAAAATTTGCCACAAGTACATCAGCGTTATATGGAAGAAAAAGAGCAAAAATCACTTCCAAGCCTATTTCTTTCTCTTTTACCCATCGTCGTGCCAATTGTCCTGATTTTTATTGGTGTAATTAGTGGAATGATACTGAGAACTGATGAGTTTGCTGGTCAGGAGAACGCTGTCTATTTTCAGATTTTTGATTTTCTAGGATCACCCATTATTGCGCTAGCAATCAGTGTATTACTGGCGGTTTATACCTTAATGCCAAACGTCAGTAAGCATGAAGTGATAGAACATCTGGAAACAGGGTTAAAAACTGTAGGCATTATTTTGTTGGTGTCAGGAGCGGGAGGAGCATTAGGCGCAGTGTTGAACGAAGGCTCAACAGGGACGATATTAGCGCATTATATTGCCAGCCTGCCCATAACACCGGTTTTGATCCCATTTATCATTGCAACGCTCATACGCATAATTCAAGGCTCTGGTACAGTGGCAATGATAACTGCGGCTTCTATTTCTGCGCCGGTTATCAAGCAGATACCGGATGTTAATATGTTGGTGGCGGCTCAAGCTGCGATGATGGGTACACTGTTTTTCAGTTACTTCAATGACTGTTTTTTCTGGGTGGTTAACCGGATGATGGGCATTAAAAGTGCGAGGCAGCAGATTATCGTCTGGTCGATTCCCACCACAATTGCATGGGGGATCGGATTGTGTGGTGTACTGCTTCTTAATCTCGTCATGTAACTTTTTATGTGAATGGCTTATGTGAATGGTGATAGTACTCTGTAGAGAGCATTATCTTTTAAATGTGATTTTTATCACAAATTTATGTATGTGTTTCTTTCTTATGTTAATTAAAGATGATTTCAATCACTAAAAAATGTCAGAGTATTGACTAAATTTAGGTATTCATATTTTGAATCATGTCCGTTGAGGAGTCTGATATGTCTGATGTGTTTCACTTAGGTATCACCAAAAGCGACCTGCAAGGCGCAACTCTCGCGATTGTACCCGGCGATCCTAACCGTGTTGAGAAAATTGCGCGACTGATGGATAACCCAGTACATTTGGCTTCCCACCGTGAATTTACAACCTGGCGTGCAGAAATTAACGGAAAGGCTGTGGTTGTCTGCTCTACAGGTATTGGAGGCCCCTCAACGTCGATTGCTGTAGAAGAACTGGCACAGTTAGGAGTACGTACTTTCCTGCGTATCGGAACAACTGGGGCAATTCAGCCACATATTAATGTAGGGGATATATTGGTTACGACGGCCGCAGTTCGCTTGGACGGTGCCAGTTTGCACTTTGCCCCAATGGAGTTCCCTGCGGTTGCTGATTTTGAGTGTACAAATGCCTTGTATGAAGCCGCAAAAGCATCTGGTTCTGCTACCCATGTTGGTATTACTGCATCTTCCGATACCTTCTATCCGGGCCAGGAACGTTACGATACTTATTCTGGCCGTGTCGTTCGGCGTTTCCAGGGTTCGATGAAAGAATGGCAAGAAATGGGCGTAATGAACTTTGAGATGGAATCAGCAACATTGCTAACCATGTGTGCAAGTCAGGGATTGCGTGCTGGTATGGTGGCGGGTGTGATTGTTAACCGTACCCAACAGGAAATCCCAGATGCAGAATTACTGAAGAAAACAGAAAGCAATACGCTGGGGATAGTTGTGGAGGCTGCCCGTCGCCTGCTGTAATGCCTTTCATTGAGGGTCAGAACATTCTGGCCCTATCGTTTGTGCGATCTTTTCTTCCCTTCATGTCAAAATTTGCTAATGTCATAGCATTTTGTACTAATAGATAGTTTGTTCTATTAACTATTTTTTAATCGCAACAAGAGTGACTATGACCACAACATTTCTATCTCATCCTTCACTACTTCCTTTGAATGGCGGCATTAATTTTCGTGATTTAGGTAATAAGACACTGAACAACGGCGCCAAGATTAAACCAGGATTGTTATTTCGTTCCGGTTCACTGGATAGGCTGACAGAAAACGATCAGGCTTTTTTAGTGGATCAAAACCTTTTGCAGATCATTGATTATCGTGATAGCAGCGAAGTTATGGATAAACCAGATCGAGTATGGAATGGGGCGCATTATCACCATGCTCCTGCCAACCCTCTTTCCAAAGAAGTGGATGCTAATCTGGATAAGTTAGACAAGGAAATATTGGAGCAATTCGACGCGAAAACATTTATGTCTCGCTTATATGAATTGTTACCCATTAACAATCCAGCATATAAGACGTTAGCGACATTATTGCTGCGACCAGAGAAAGGTGGCATTGTGCAACATTGTGCGGTTGGTAAAGACAGGACAGGAGTGGGCTCTGCACTGGTTTTATTCGCATTGGGTGCTGATCTGGATACGGTGATGGAAGATTATTTGTTGACCAATGTCACGTTAGCTCCATACCGAGACTATTTATTGAGTGAACATGCAAAAATTATGCGTGAAAGTGTGGTCGAAAAATTTGCCTATGTTTATTCAGTGAGGGAAGAGTTTTTACTGACTGCACTCGATAGCATTAACCAGCATTATGGCAGTGTAGATATTTGGCTGGAAAAAGATATCGGACTCAATATCGCTGCGCGCGAAAAACTACAAGCTTATTTTCTTGAATAAAAATATCAGGTTAGCATTGGGCGGATTGTTCAGGGCTAATCTATACCATCCCACTGATAACACAGGAAAGATTAATGTGAGTCTGCATGAAATTATCGAACTGGTCATAAACTTCGTAAAAGCCCATGAAGTTTGGGCAATTCCCATCATTTTCCTACTGGCATTTGGTGAATCGTTGGCATTTATTTCCCTATTGTTACCAGCAACAATCATTTTGTTGGGATTAGGAGCATTGATTGGTGAAAGTGGGTTAACCTTCTGGCCAATATGGATAGCCGCAGCAGCCGGCGCTTTCTTTGGTGATTGGCTTTCTTACTGGTTTGGTTTCCATTACAAAGAAGATGTCGGCAAGATGTGGCCGCTTTCTCGCCATCCTCAAACGTTGGTTCGCGGACATCGTTTCTTTGAACGATGGGGCGTATGGGGCGTTTTCATTGGGCGTTTTTTTGGTCCGTTGAGAGCAGTTGTACCGCTGGTGGCCGGAATTTGTGCCATGCCAAAACGTCATTTTCAGCTTGCTAACTTAGCTTCTGCATTGATTTGGGCATTCGGTATCTTAGCACCAGGGGCATTTGGTCTGCGTTGGTTGGCAGAGTGGATGGGGTAATTGCGAGCTGCTTTGCAAACTGAAAGAAAGCCATTAAATACTCTGGACATCTATACAGCATCTATTTAACTTACATTGAGGCGAGTGACTCAGAAAAGTTGACTGAAATTTATCGGTAATAGTGCCAATAAAGAATAGGGTTAACAAAGAATGGGGTTAAAAATAATAGAGTTAGTGAGGGTGTATAGGTGGATATTCAGTGGTTATACATGCTGATCGGTGGCTTAGGTGGATTGCTGGGCGGAGGGATCTTCGTCTGGCTTTCTGTTCAGCAGAGAATTCAGCAGAAAGAGCAGGAACTGCGTGAGTTATATAGCCAACTGGCTGTTAGTCATGAAAAGCTGGAGCAATCCCACTATTGGCGCACTGAATGCGATCAACTAAACCAGGAGTTACGGGCTCAACGCGAAATTAACAGTGTGCAGGAAGCTGAGTTGCGGGAGTTGAGCACGCGGCTTGAAGAAACCAGACTGGCTGCGGAGGAAAAGCAGCGTTTATTGATCAACAGTGAGCAGCGATTAAGTACCCAATTTGAAAATCTTGCCAATCGTATCTTTGAGCAGAATCAACGCCGTACCGATGAATATCATTGCCAAAATCTCAATAATCTTCTGATGCCATTTCGTGAACAACTTGAGGGATTTCGCCGTCAGGTACAAGACAGTTTTGGACAAGAAGCCCGTGAGCGCCATACTTTGACTCATGAAATTCGTAATCTTCAGCAACTCAATGCACAGATGGCAAAAGATGCCGTCAATCTTACCAAAGCCCTGAAAGGAGACAATAAAATGTAGGGAAATTGGGGAGAGATGGTATTGGCTCGAATTTTGGAAGCGTCTGGTTTGCGTGAGGGATATGAATTCGATACACAGGTCAATATTAAGGCTGAAAACAGCGAGCGTTTTCAACCTGATGTGATCGTGCATCTGCCGCAGGGAAAAGATGTCATTATTGATGCCAAAACGTCCCTGGTTGCTTATGAACGTTATTTTAATAGTGATAGCGAAGAACAACAGACGCAAGCATTACATGAACATATCAACTCCATCAGAGGGCATATTCGTGGCCTGAGCCGAAAAGATTATCAACAATTACCCGGATTGCGATCACTGGACTATGTTTTGATGTTTATTCCTGTGGAACCCGCTTATTTGGTGGCACTCAATCAGGCGCCAGAATTACTTGATGAAGCATTGAAACATAATATTATGCTGGTTAGTCCATCAACTTTGCTGGTTGCTGTTCGTACTATCAATAACTTGTGGCGTTATGAATATCAAAGTCAAAATGCACGTTTGATAGCTGATAAGGCCGCCAGAATGTATGACAAAATGCGGTTGTTTGTGGATGATATGCAAGGATTGGGGCACAGTCTCAATAAAGCACAGGCGAGTTACCATTTCGCAATGAAAAAGCTTGTTGAGGGCAGAGGTAATTTAATTAGTCAGGCCGAAGCATTTCGTGATTTAGGCGTGGATGTAAAGCGTCCTATTGATTCACAGTTGATTGATAAATCTTTCCAATCGTTGCAGGTGAATGAGTGAAGTCTGAATAGGGTTTTGTTGGAAAGGCTGGTACACTGACTATAAATTTTTTTTGAATAAAAAGCGGACAAATAACATGGCAGATCAATCAAAAGAAACCACTGATTTTGGTTTCCGCACCGTAGCCAAAGAACAAAAAAAAGAGATGGTGGCAGAGGTATTTCACTCTGTGGCCTCGAAATATGACTTAATGAATGACTTAATGTCATTTGGCATTCACCGTATCTGGAAACGTTTCACTATTGAGTCAAGTGGTGTTCGCCGTGGTCATAAGGTGCTTGATCTCGCTGGTGGGACAGGTGATCTAACCGCAAAATTCTCCCGAATGGTGGGGGAAAAAGGTCAAGTTGTTCTGGCGGATATCAATGACTCAATGTTGAAAGTTGGACGCGAAAAATTACGTGATATCGGTATCGTAGGCAATGTCAGTTATGTTCAAGCCAATGCCGAAGAACTGCCTTTCCCGGATAACCACTTTGACTGTATTACCATTTCCTTTGGCTTGCGTAATGTCACGGATAAAGAAAAAGCGCTACGTTCCATGTATCGGGTACTTAAGCCAGGTGGACGTTTGTTGGTGCTGGAGTTTTCCAAACCTGTACTGGCACCAGTAAGTAAGATTTATGATGTTTATTCATTCCATGTTCTGCCCCGAATCGGTCAGATGGTTGTGAATGATGCGGACAGTTACCGTTATCTGACAGAATCCATCCGTATGCACCCTGATCAGGAAACCTTGAAGGGCATGATGGAAGATGCGGGCTTTGACCAGGTTTACTACACCAACATGACGGGTGGGATTGTTGCACTGCACAAAGGATTCAAATTCTAAGATGGAAACACCTTCATCAAGCCATAGTATGAGTTCTGCGGCATCAAATGATAAGGTGTTGTTTCCGGTAGTAACGGCCTTTCTGGAAACAACCCTGAATCATCTGTTATATCGCGAAGCTGTATTAAAACCTGCCCGCTTGAGACTGGCAGGTAAAATACTGTCCATTAAACTGCAAGAAATCGAAACACCCTTGATACTGATATTCAGTGAGAAACGAGTGGATGTTTTGAGCCAATGGTCAGAACCTGCGGATTGCTCGATGAAAGCAACGTTCCCTGCATTACTCAAGCTACAGGATCGCCAGTGCCTTTCAACCCTGATTAATAGCGGTGAAATTGTCATTGAAGGGGACATGCAGGTGATTCAACAATGGTCTGCTTTGCTGGATATGTCAGAGTGGGACCCTGCGCATTACCTTTCTCCTTATGTTGGTGATATTGTCGCGGAAGGTATTACCCGGATGATGAAGAAAAGTTTTGAATTTGCCAACAATACCATTGCAAGGAAGAAAACGTATTTCACCGAATCATTGACGGAAGAATGGGAAATGGTTCCCAGTGCGTTGGAAGTGGCTTATTTCAGTGAAGAAGTTAATGCCGTTGCCAATCAGATGAACCAACTCGAAAAACGGTTGGCGGCACTGGAGGAAAAACATGACACCCAGTGAAATTAGACGACTTTACTTTATCATCCGAGTTTTTCTTTCTTACGGATTGGATGAACTCATCCCTAATATTCGCTTGACATGGCCGTTGCGTTTTGGGCGTTATTTCCTGTTTTGGATACCTAACAAGCATAAGGATAAACCTCTCGGCGAACGTTTGCGTTTAGCATTACAAGAACTCGGCCCCGTGTGGATCAAATTTGGCCAAATGCTCTCCACGCGTCGTGACTTGTTCCCGCCTGCGATTGCAGATCAACTTTCGATGTTACAAGATCGGGTGGTTCCCTTTGATGGTGCAGTGGCACGAAAATCGATTGAAACGGCTTTAGAGGGAACGCTGGAAACGTGGTTTGAGAATTTTGATCCACAACCACTGGCTTCCGCTTCTATCGCTCAGGTACATACTGCTCGGTTGAAGGAGAATGGCAGAGAAGTTGTCCTAAAGGTGATCCGCCCGGATATTCTGCCGGTAATTAAAGCTGACGTGCGGTTAATGTATCGCCTGGCAAATTTGGTTCCCCTTTTACCTGATGGTCGTCGTCTTCGTCCGCGTGAAGTTGTAAGAGAATATGAGAAAACCCTGCTTGATGAGCTAAATTTATTGCGTGAAACTGCAAACGCGATTCAATTGCGGCGTAATTTTGAAGATAGTTCAATGCTCTACGTGCCGGAAGTCTATCCTGACTATTGCCGGGAAAATGTTTTGGTGATGGAGCGAATTTATGGCATTCCCGTGTCAGATGTCGCGGCTTTAGAGGCGCAGAACACCAATATGAAAGTGTTGGCTGAGCGTGGAGTTCAGGTATTTTTCACCCAAGTATTTCGCGATAGTTTTTTCCACGCGGATATGCATCCCGGTAATATTTTCGTCAGTTATGACAAACCGGAAGATCCTACTTATATCGGCATCGATTACGGCATTGTTGGCTCTTTGAATAAAGATGATAAACGCTATCTGGCTGAAAATTTCATTGCTTTTTTCAATCGTGATTATCGTCGGGTCGCTGAACTGCATGTTGATTCTGGCTGGGTGCCGGCAGATACCAATGTGGAAGATTTCGAATTTGCCATCCGTACCGTTTGTGAACCGATTTTTGAAAAACCATTGGCTGAAATTTCATTTGGGCATGTTCTGCTAAACCTTTTTAATACCGCTCGTCGTTTTAATATGACAGTGCAGCCCCAGTTGGTTCTGCTGCAAAAAACGCTGTTGTATGTTGAAGGATTGGGGCGCCAACTTTATCCTCAGCTTGACCTGTGGAAAACAGCAAAACCTTTTCTGGAAGATTGGCTACATGATCAGGTTGGGCTTCCCGCAATTGTGCGTGCCTTTAAAGAAAAGGCGCCTTATTGGGCGGAAAAGTTACCAGAGCTTCCAGAGCTGGTATATGGCACGCTCCAGCAGCACCGACGTTTGCAGAGCAGCATTGATCAAATATCGCAACAATTTAGGGAACAACAGCTCAGACAGCGCAAATTTCTTTATTTGTTGGGGATTGGTGCAACTCTCTTTATCTGTGGTAGTTTGTTTTTCATCATAGATCAGAAACATCTGGCGTGGGGGATGATAGGGAGCGGAATTGCATCATGGGGATTAGGCTGGCGTCATTTAAGCAAACATCAATAATTCAGTAATGATGAATATTAAATGAAGGTAATTTTGCCACTATCCTTGATATAATTGCATTATTTTCGAACATAAAGTTCGTCGTTTATAATTAAATCACTAGTAATATTCTGATGAATAGAGGTAGGTCAGTATGGGTGGTATAAGTATTTGGCAATTGCTCATCATTGCCGTCATTGTTGTACTGTTGTTTGGTACTAATAAGCTTCGTACCTTGGGTTCAGACTTGGGTGAATCAATAAAGGGTTTTAAAAAGGCAATGAGTGATGATGAAAAGCCACAACAGCCGGAAAAAATGAGTCAGGATGCCGAGTTCGAAACTAAAAACCTCACTGAAAAGTCCACGGCTGCGCAATCTGAAAAATCAGAGAGTAAAAGTAAAGACAAAGAGCAGGTATAAACCGTGTTTGACATTGGTTTTAGTGAGCTACTGTTAGTGATGATCATTGGCTTGGTTGTTTTGGGGCCGGAACGTTTGCCTATTGCGGTTAAAACAGTGGCTGGATGGATTCGAGTATTGCGCTCGTTGGCGGCTAATGTCCAGAATGAACTTGCTCAGGAATTAAAATTGCAAGAGCTTCAGGACACCCTGAAAAAAATGGAAGAAAAAGCCGACCTGCAATCACTTTCGCCAGAACTGAAAGCATCAATGGAGGAGTTGAAGGAAGCGGCTGAATCATTGAAAAATACCTATCAGTTGAAACCGGATGAAATGAGGGATTTGGAGGAAGACGAAACGCATTTTCATTCTTCTGGGTCTCAATCGGTTGTAAGGCATTCAAATTCAGAACAGGCTAGTTCGGAACCAGTCATTGCAGAGCGATCGAGCCTAAGACCAGAGCAACAGAAAAGAAAATCTCCTGAACAAGCAAATGGCGAACACTGAAACATGTCTGTGGATAATACCCAACCTCTTATCAGTCACCTGATTGAACTGCGTAAGCGGATTTTAAATAGCCTAATTACCGTGCTGATAGTGTTTCTGGCATTGGTTTATTTTTCCAATGACATTTATCGGCTTATTGCAGCACCTTTAATGGAGCAATTACCTAAAGGTGCAAATATGATTGCAACAGATGTTGCATCACCTTTTTTTACACCAATTAAACTGACCATTATAGTGTCTATCTTTGTTTCGGCACCGATGATCCTTTATCAAGTATGGGCCTTTATTGCACCGGCACTGTATAAGCACGAACGCCGTTTGATTATGCCCTTATTGTTTTCCAGTAGCATATTGTTTTATCTGGGAATGGCATTCGCATATTTTGTCGTTTTTCCCATTGCGTTTGGTTTCTTTATCAATACTGTGCCGGCCGGGGTAGTGATCTCGACGGATATCAGCAATTATCTAAGCTTTGTCATGGCGCTATTTATGGCTTTTGGCGTTTCATTCGAAATACCCATTGCCATTATTTTGCTGTGTTGGAGTGGGGTTGTAACGCCAGAATCACTAAAGAGAAAACGTCCTTATATTTTAGTTGGGGCGTTTGTGGTTGGGATGTTGTTAACACCACCTGATGTTTTCTCCCAGACTCTGTTAGCGGTTCCCATGTATTTGTTATTTGAACTGGGAATTTTGCTTTCGCATTTCTATGTTGGCAAATGGGGACGCCGTAATTTAATTAATCCGGAAGATAAATCAGACAGTGATATTGGTGACAATTTTAAAAAATAATCTGACGCCGAGCATTCATAATTATCGCGAACTAATTGATAGTGTTAACATCATTATCATGAAGTGATGACTATTAACCCAGCGCTTTATCGCTGGGTTTTACATTAGGAGAACAATATGAGCTATGTATTTCCGGGGGCATTTCCCGGTCGTCGTATGCGCCGTATGCGCCGTCATGATTTTTCCCGCCGCTTAGTTGCTGAAAATCAACTTACTGTTAATGACCTGATCTATCCCGTATTTGTTATGGAAGGAACGAATCAGCGTCAGGAAGTCCCTTCAATGCCAGGAGTGTATCGTCTGACAATCGATCTTTTGCTGAAAGAAGCAGAAGAGATTGCCCGACTGGGTATTCCTGTTTTGTCTCTGTTTCCAGTCATTGAAGCAGACAAGAAATCGTTGGATGCGAAAGAAGCCTATAATTCAGACGGCTTGATTCAGCGCTCTGTTCGTGCTCTGAAAAATGCAGTTCCTGAATTGGGTCTTTTGACGGATGTAGCACTCGATCCATTTACTACCCACGGGCAAGATGGTGTTATTGATCAGGATGGCTATGTTATCAATGACATTACCAAAGATATTCTGGTTAAGCAGGCATTGTCCCATGCTGAAGCTGGGGCTGAGATTGTTGCCCCAAGCGATATGATGGATGGCCGCATTGGTGCTATTCGCGGGCAGCTTGAGATGGATGGTTATGTTAATACCCAAATTATGGCCTATTCTGCCAAATACGCCTCTTGTTACTATGGGCCATTTAGGGATGCTATTGGTTCCAGCGGTAACTTGAAAAGTGGCAATAAGATGACCTATCAAATGGACCCTGCAAACAGTGATGAAGCGTTGCAGGAAATTGCACAGGATTTGCAAGAAGGTGCAGATAGCGTCATGGTTAAACCCGGTATGCCGTATTTGGACGTGATACGGCAGGTGAAAGATACTTTCGGTGTGCCGACATTTGCTTATCAGGTTTCTGGCGAATATGCCATGCATATGGCAGCTATTCAAAATGGTTGGTTGAAAGAGCAGCCAGCGATTATGGAATCGCTATTGTGCTTCAAACGAGCGGGAGCCGATGGTGTTCTGACCTATTTTGCTAAGCGTGTAGCGCAGTGGCTGCATGAACAAAGATACTGATTATTGTAATAACCTGGGGATATAAAGGCGGGCAACTTTAACTTTGCCCGTTTTCTGATTAAATTTTGATGAAATATTTATTATCTAAAACTTTAGAAACTTCTTTATTAAGAATATTCAGCAAGAGAATGGAACGGGTTTCTCCATCCGGTTCGTTATAAATTGCTTGAATGCCTTCGAAAATTCCCTCAGTGATCAATACAGTATCACCAGTAATTGGGGTTTCAGGTGCAATATATTCTTGCTCAGTAACAGACATTAATTCATCAATTAATGTTTGTGGAACAATGGCGGGATAAGTGCTGAATCGAACGAAATTATTGACGCCACGTGTTGAGTTAACGGTCGTAGTATGAATAACTTCGGGATCAAAGTGAACAAACAGGTAATTGGGAAACAAAGGTTCAGTAACGATGGTTCGTTTACCTCGAATGATTTTTTCAATTTTGGCTGTAGGTGTTAAGCAAATCACGTCCTGTCGCTCTAAGTTCTCTAGTGCCCGAGAGACTTGCCCACGTTTACAGTAAAGAAGATACCAATTTCCCATAATATTTCGACTCCATTACATAGAATGTTTAGCATAACAAAACCAGTGCTAAAGGGTCATCAGTAAAGATAGAAGTTATTTAAAGTGTAAGCCGTATTTTTTTATATTCTATCGTGTTTATTTTCAGTAAAAGTCTATGTATTAATTATTGCACTAAATCCATTGCTTTTTAGCAGGTTATGAGTTTTCCTTGTAACCCTCATGGGAGGGATTATAATGGCTTTCCCTCCTTGAAAATCGGCACGAATGAACAATATGAAATATCGCGATCTAAGAGACTTTCTTTCTTTGTTGGAACAATCAGGTGAATTAAAACGAATTCGTATAGAAGTTGATCCATACCTGGAAATGACTGAAATCGCAGATCGTACTCTTCGTGCCGGTGGCCCTGCCTTATTATTTGAAAATCCTAAGGGATATTCGATGCCTGTGTTGTGCAATTTGTTTGGCACACCTAAACGCGTTGCCATGGGAATGGGGCAGGATGATGTGAAGGCATTGCATGATGTTGGGAAGCTATTGGCTTTCCTTAAAGAGCCTGAGCCACCAAAAGGCTTTCGTGATTTGGTCGATAAATTGCCTAAATTCAAACAAGTTTTGAATATGCCAACCAAACGCCTTAGCTCTGCGCCTTGTCAGGAACAGATTTGGGCAGGGGATGAAGTGGATCTTACCCGTATTCCAGTCATGCATTGTTGGCCAGAAGATGCCGCCCCTTTGATTACCTGGGGGTTGACGGTGACTAAAGGGCCTAATAAAGAGCGCCAGAACTTGGGTATCTACCGCCAACAGGTATTGGGAAAAAACAAACTGATTATGCGTTGGTTATCACATCGTGGGGGTGCGCTTGATTTTCAGGAGTGGTGTCAGGCACATCCGGGGGAACGTTTCCCTGTATCCGTTGCATTGGGTGCCGATCCTGCCACGATATTGGGGGCGGTTACCCCAATTCCTGATACTTTGTCTGAATATGCGTTTGCGGGATTATTGCGTGGGCATAAAACGGAAGTCGTTAAATGTATATCTAATGATCTGGAAGTGCCTGCCAGTGCTGAAATTATCCTTGAGGGCTATATTGAGCTGGGTGAAATGGCACCGGAAGGGCCATATGGTGATCATACCGGCTATTACAATGAAGTAGATACGTTCCCGGTATTTACGGTAACCCATATTACCCAACGCAGTGATGCTATCTATCATTCCACTTACACTGGGCGTCCGCCGGATGAACCTGCGGTGCTAGGGGTTGCGTTGAATGAAGTCTTGGTGCCAATATTGCAAAAACAATTTCCTGAAATTGTGGATTTTTACTTGCCGCCAGAGGGCTGCTCTTATCGACTCGCGGTCGTTACAATGAAAAAACAGTATGCAGGCCATGCCAAGCGAGTAATGATGGGAGTTTGGTCATATCTGAGACAATTTATGTACACAAAATTTGTTATCGTTTGTGATGATGATATCAATGCGCGAGATTGGAATGATGTCATCTGGGCGATAACAACGCGAATGGACCCGCAGAGAGATACTGTCTTAATGGAAAATACACCCATTGACTATCTCGATTTTGCATCGCCTGTTTCTGGGTTAGGCTCAAAAATGGGGTTAGATGCAACGAACAAATGGCCAGGAGAGACACAAAGGGAATGGGGACGCCCGATAGTGATGAGCGATGAGATTCGGGCCCGTGTCGATGAAATTTGGGATCAATTAGATATTTTGAAGCGATAAGAGGGAACGCATGACAATATTAAGTTGTAAAGTAACATCGGTTGACTCCATTACAGATACAGTTTATCGGGTTCGTTTATTACCTGATTCGCCTTTTTCTTTCCGTGCAGGGCAATATTTAATGGTGATTATGGATGAAAGGGATAAGCGTCCTTTCTCTATGGCATCACCACCATCAGAAAAACAGATAATTGAGTTGCATATTGGTGCTTCTGAGCTAAATCTCTATGCGATGGCGGTAATGGATAGAATTCTGGATCAGAAAGTCATTGATATTGATATTCCGCATGGTCAGGCCTGGTTTCGTGAAGACAGCAAAAACCCGATGTTATTGATTGCCGGTGGAACGGGATTCTCATATACGCGATCTATCTTATTGGCTGCATTGGAAAAAAATCCTAATCGTGAAATTTCCATCTATTGGGGTGGACGAGAGTTGCAACACCTTTATGATTTGGCGGAGTTGCAATCATTGAGTGAGCACTATCCTAATTTGACCGTTGTACCTGTGGTTGAACAAGTTGATGAACACTGGCGCGGAAGAACGGGCACAGTTCTGAGTGCAGTTTTGGAAGATTTTGGCAGTTTGGCAAACCATGATATTTACATTGCTGGCCGTTTTGAGATGGCTAAAATTGCCCGTGAACGGTTCTGTAGTGAGCGTGATGCATCTATCGAACACATGTATGGGGATGCATTTGAGTTTATTTGAGCCATTTGCCGATAAAAGATAAGACGACAAAAATAAAAAAACCCGCCCCTGACAGGCGGGAAACTACGGCAACAACGTACTAGAGTGATGCAATAGACAAGACAGACAAGGGAAAACGTTAATTTTTAAAAGCCATAAATTTCAATTGTCAGCTATGTTTTATAGCCAGGTTTTCATGGCTATACTCTTTCAATAATCGTGGCTATACCTTGGCCTAACCCGATGCACATGGTTGATAGCCCGAACTGAACATCTTTACGTTCCATCAAGTTAAGCAGGGTGGTTGTAATGCGAGTACCAGAGCATCCCAATGGGTGACCGAGAGCAATAGCGCCCCCATTCAGGTTTATTCTGTCATCCATACTATCCAGCAGATTCAACCCTTTTATGCAAGCCAAGGATTGTGCAGCGAATGCTTCGTTTAGTTCCATGACGCCAATATCCGCAAGACTTAATCCGGCTTTTTTCAAAGCCATTTGTGTGGCCGGCACAGGCCCATAACCCATGATAGAAGGGTCACAACCAACAACCGCCGTTGAGCGGATACGAGCACGAGGTTTTAATCCTAACGCTTTAGCTTTGCTTTCGCTCATGATCAGCATGGCAGAGGCGCCATCGGAAAGTGCTGATGAGTTCCCCGCTGTCACACTGCCAGTGACTGGATCAAAAACAGGACGCAGCGCAGCCAAATCTTTTAGGTTAGTTTCTGGGCGGATTACTTCATCAAAATCGACGAGTTTCATATTCCCATCAGCATCATGCCCATATATGGGGACAATTTCACTGGCGAAAGCCTTGGATTCAGTCGCTTCTGCTGCACGTCGATGAGAACGTAGGGCAAACTCATCTTGCATTGCGCGACTAATATTGTGCATTTTAGCCAGCATTTCTGCCGTCAATCCCATAACACCCGCTGCCTTGGCAACGTTACGGCTTAATTTGGGATGAAAATCGACACCGTGTGTCATGGGCACATGTCCCATATGTTCAACACCGCCGACCATAACAATATTGGCATCACCAGTCATAATCATGCGGGCACCGTCGTGCAGGGATTGCATTGAAGAACCGCAGAGGCGGTTAACGGTTACCGCAGGGACTGAATGAGGAATACCTGCCAGTAAGGCAGAGTTACGGGCAATATTGAACCCTTGTTCCAGTGTTTGTTGCACGCATCCCCAAGAGATATCATCAATATCTTCAGGCTTAACGGTAGGATTGCGCTTGAGTATTGACTTCATCAGATGTGCGGAGAGATCTTCGGCACGGACCTGACGGAATACACCACCTTTTGAGCGCCCCATTGGGGTACGGATACCATCAATAATAACTACGTTTTCCATGTTTTCAGACCTCACGCTTTTTCACCTGGATTAACAGCAAGTTCTGCGGGTGCAGGGTAGTAACTTTCATTGCTTTCGGATTTTGCTTTCAGGCCAGCAGGGATGTGATAGAGTGCGCCCAAGTGAGCATAGCTTTCTGCCATCTTCACGTAGGCTGTGGTTCCCATGGTATCCAGGTAACGGAACACACCACCGTGGAATGGGGGGAAACCCAGGCCATATACCAGTGCCATATCTGCTTCTGCTGGACTGGCAATGACACCTTCTTCTAAGCAGCGAACAACTTCGTTAATCATTGGGATCATGGTTCTGGCAATGATCTCTTCACCAGAGAAAGTATGTTTCGGTTTGCTGATACTTGCCAGTAATTGATCGGTAGTTTCATCCAGCTCTTTCTTCGGTTTGCCTTTTTTATCTTGGGTATATTTATAGAAACCAACGCCATTTTTCTGACCATAACGCTGATTTTCAAATAGCACATCAATGGCATCCCGATAATCACGGCTCATGCGGTCAGGGAAACCCTGAGCCATGACAGCTTGTGCATGGTGAGCGGTGTCAATACCGACAACATCAATGAGATAAGCAGGACCCATTGGCCAACCAAATTCTTTTTCCATGATTTTGTCGATTTGGCGGAAATCACCACCATCACGCAGCAACATGCCAAAACCAGCCAGATAAGGGAACAATACGCGGTTTACAAAGAAACCGGGGCAGTCGTTAACAACGATCGGTGTTTTACCCATTTTACTGGCATACGCGACAACGCTTGCAATAGTCTTATCTGAGGTTTTTTCTCCACGAATGATTTCAACCAACGGCATACGATGTACTGGATTGAAGAAATGCATACCACAGAAGTTTTCCGGGCGTTTTAGTGATTTTGCTAATTCAGTGATTGGGATAGTGGAGGTATTGGAAGCCAGAATACAGTCATCGCTGATATGTGATTCTGTTTCTGCTAAAACCGCAGCTTTAATCTTAGGATTTTCAACTACAGCTTCAACAACAATTTGGGATTTCTCAATACCAGCATAATTCAGGGTTGGATGAATGGATGCCAGAATTTTAGCCATCTTCATAGCATTTAAGCGTCCACGCTCAAATTGTTTATTCAGCAATTTGGCCGCTTCATTGATACCTAAATCCAGCGCTTTTTGACTAATATCTTTCATCAAGACAGGAATACCCTTGCGCGCTAATTGATAGGCAATACCTCCACCCATGATCCCGGCACCCAGTACAGTCGCATGTTCAGGCGTTGTAACGATTTGCAGGTGTTTCTTCGCCAGCCCTTTAACATATTGCTCATTCAGGAAGATGCCGACTAAAGCACGAGCGACAGAGGTGTGCGCTAATGATACAAAACTGGCGGATTCCAGTTTTAAGGCTTCATCGCGACCCAGTGTAGCGGCTTTTTCAATGGTTTTTACCGCAGTGATTGGCGCTGGATAATGAGGGCCAGCAACCTTCATTACCATACCTTTTGCTACGGTGAAACTCATGGTACGTTCGATTTCATTGAGAGTCAGAGGCATCAGTTTAGGCTGACGGGCGGCTTGCCAATCCAAGTCTCCTCGAATAGCTTGTTCCAGAACTGAAACGGCAGAATCAACCAGTTTTTCGGCAGAAACTACGGCATCAACCAGGCCATTTTTCAGCGCTTCTTCAGCACCAATATCTTTTCCTGCGGAAATGATTTCGAGAGCATTGTCTGTACCAATCAAACGTGGCAGGCGAACAGAACCGCCAAATCCCGGCATAATGCCCAGTTTAGTTTCTGGCAATCCGATGCGAAGATCTGGGGATGCGATACGAAAATCTGTTGAAAGTACCAATTCACACCCACCACCAAGGGCGTAGCCATTGATAGCGGAGATAGTCGGAACAGGGAGATCTTCTATGCGGTTAAAGATATTGTTAGCGAGATCCAGCAATTCGTGCAGTTTTTCTGCTGGCGCACTGAATAACGATAAAAATTCTGTAATGTCTGCGCCAACAATAAAGGCTTGTTTTTCAGAGCGTAACAGCAACCCTTTTAAATTAGTCTCTTGCTCAAGGGTGGAAACGGCTTTATCCAGTGAAGTAACCGTTTTTGTATCTAATTTGTTAATTGCAGCCGGTGCATTGAAAATGAGTTCAGCAATGCCATCTTTCAGCCATTTTACTTGAATAGTTTCACTTAGGTAGAGCATGTCATTCTCCTCAATGAGTGCATACCATCTGGTATGACCAGATGCAGTTGATTGTGATTACTGTGTTAATTTAATGCAAACTGATGATTAATTTTTTGTAGGGCGGATCACAGGTAAGATTTATGGCAGGGAGCAATATATTTTGTTAGTGCTTTGAAAAATATAAATATATCTGCTTAGTTTTAGAAAAGGTGTTTTTCACGTGATAGCTCCCACAATAATGAATTGTGGTAATATTTAAGCTCCTGCCAAAAAATCAAAAGGCTAATTAAGATGGAAAAGTTAGCATCTCTGTACCAAGAACATATTAAAACCTTACAAAAACGTGCCCGAGAAATCTTAGAACGAACTCAGCTTGACGCCATGCTTATTCACTCAGGTGAATCATTACGGGTTTTTCTCGATGACAGCCATTATCCGTTTAAGGTCAATGCACACTTTAAGGCTTGGGTACCTGTGACCAAAGTGCCTAATTGCTGGTTGTGGATTGATGGAGTCAATAAACCTAAGCTCTGGTTTTATTCACCAGTAGATTACTGGCATAGCGTAGAACCCTTGCCCAATGGCTATTGGACTGACGAAATAGAAATGATTCATTTGGCGAAATCTGAAGATATCAATATAAAACTGAATGGATTAGCAAAACAGAATACAGCTTATATTGGTGAACAAACTGAGTGTGCTAAATCTTTGGGTATTCTTGATCACAATATCAACCCAAAAGCGGTTTTGGATTATTTGAATTATCATCGTTCATATAAAACAGATTATGAATTGGCTTGTATGCGTATGGCCCAGAAAACGGCCGTTAATGGTCATCTGGCAGCCTATGATGCATTTTTGTCCGGTGTGAGCGAATTCGAAATCAATATGTTCTATTTGATGGCAACAGGGCACCGTGATACCGATGTCCCTTATGATAATATTGTTGCCTTGAATGAAAATACGGCTGTTTTGCACTACAGCAAATTACAGCAGACGATTCCTTCGGAAATACGCAGTTTTTTGATTGATGCTGGAGCGGAATATCATGGTTATGCAGCGGATATCACTAGAACCTATGTAGCAAAACCTCATAACGATTTTGCCTCACTGATAAAGGATCTGAATGAAGAACAACAGGCGCTCATTGGCACAATTAAAACGGGAGTTCGATATACCGACTACCATATTAATATGCATCAACGTATAGCCAGCATACTGAAAAAACATGATATTGTTCATGGGATCAGTGATGAAGGTATGGTTGAGACAGGATTGACGACACCATTTTTCCCACACGGACTCGGTCATCCTTTAGGTTTGCAGGTGCATGACGCGGCCGGGTTTATGCAAGATGATAGAGGAACCCATCTGGCAGCCCCGGAGATGCATCCTTATTTGCGCTGTACCCGTATTCTGGAGCCAAGAATGGTTTTGACCATTGAGCCTGGGATCTATTTCATTGAAACTTTATTAGCGCAGTGGCGTGAAAGCGAATATCGTCAACATTTCGATTGGAAAAAAATTGATATGTTGAAAACTTATGGTGGTATTCGTATTGAAGATAACATCGTTATTCACGATGGAAAAATTGAAAATATGACCAGAGAATTACAATTATCGTAATGAAGCCTTATTTAATTCCTGCGGCTTCAGTCAGCTTTACTGAAGAAATAAAAAAGAGTCGTTTCATTACCCTGCTGGAGCACACCAGCGGGGTAGATGAGGCTAAGTTATTTATCCAAAGCATCAAAGAGCAGTATCCTGATGCTCGGCATCATTGCTGGGCTTTTGTGGCAGGGGCGCCGGATGATTCCCAACAGTTAGGGTTTTCTGATGATGGCGAACCTACCGGAACCGCTGGCAAGCCGATGATTGCTCAGTTAATAGGAAGTGGTCTGGGGGAAATTACCGCTGTATCTGTTCGCTATTTTGGTGGCATAAAACTTGGTACGGGTGGTTTGGTAAAAGCCTATGGTAATGGGGTACAGCAAGCTCTGAAGCTGTTGCAAACCGAATACAAAGTACCGCAGAAGTTATACCAGTTACAGTGTGAATACTCGCATATTTCAATGGTAGAACAGTTGCTACACCAATTCTCTGGGCAAGTGATCGCCAGTGATTATGCTGAAAATGTCACGTTGCAAGTCTCGCTGCCAGCTACCCTTGTTGGTGAGATAGGTGATAAATTACGGGACTTGAGCCGTGGTGCTTTGTTTTTAACGCCAAAATCATAACTATTCTTCATACCGGATTTCTAAGGAACCAGCCGAATGCATTTTCGCGCCATAACCCGTATTGTTGGACTACTTGTCATTCTTTTCTCTGTCACAATGATTATTCCGGGATTGGTGGCATTGATTTATCGTGATGGTGCAGGCAGGGCATTCAGCCAGACATTCATCTTTGCTCTCGTCATTGGTTTAATATTGTGGGTACCTAATCGCGAACAAAAATCTGAGCTCAAGCCGAAAGAGGGCTTTTTGATTGTTGTCCTATTTTGGACTGTGTTGGGAAGTGTGGGGGCATTGCCATTCATTTTCTCTGAAAAACCCAATCTTTCAGTCACAGATGCCTTTTTTGAATCATTTTCTGGCTTGACGACAACTGGGGCGACGACGCTTGTTGGCCTTGATTCCCTTCCCAAGGCTATTTTGTTCTATCGACAAATGTTGCAATGGTTAGGCGGCATGGGAATTATCGTTTTGGCTGTGGCGATCTTACCTCTGCTTGGTGTTGGGGGAATGCAGCTTTATCGTGCAGAAATGCCGGGGCCGTTGAAAGACAATAAAATGCGTCCTCGTATCGCAGAAACGGCAAAAACGCTTTGGCTGATTTATGTCTTGTTAACGATTGCCTGTGCGCTGGCATTGTGGGCTGCGGGAATGTCGGTATTCGATGCGATTTCTCATAGCTTTTCTACCATCGCTATTGGTGGGTTTTCTACCCATGATGCCAGTATCGGTTTTTTCAATAGCCCAGCCATCAACACGATTATTGCCATTTTCTTATTGATTTCGGGCTGTAATTTTGGTTTGCATTTTGCGGTTCTTTCTGGACGAAGCTTGAAAGTGTACTGGCGTGATCCAGAATTTCGGATGTTCATTACTATTCAGTTGGCACTATTGGCAATCTGTATGCTGATATTATGGCAACATTCCGTTTATGAATCAGAATGGGAAGCATTGAATCACGCTTTTTTTCAAGTTGTCTCTATGGCGACAACAGCTGGATTTACAACGGACTCTTTTGCCAATTGGCCTCTGTTTTTGCCTTTTCTGCTGTTATGTTCTGCATTTATAGGGGGATGTGCGGGTTCAACGGGGGGCGGTCTCAAAGTTATCCGTATTTTGTTGCTGTACTTGCAAGGATCTCGTGAATTAAAACGTTTAGTACACCCGAATGCGGTATATACCATTAAATTGGGACGGCGAGCATTACCGGAACGAATTATTGAAGCAGTATGGGGTTTTTTCTCTGCTTACGCATTGGTTTTCGTCGTGAGTATGTTGTTACTGATCGCAACAGGGGTTGACGAATTTTCTGCTTTTTCTGCCATCGCCGCAACATTGAATAATTTGGGGCCAGGGTTGGGAGTCGTTGCTGATAACTTTACAACTATGAATCCGGCAGCTAAATGGATATTGGTTGTCACTATGTTATTTGGACGTTTGGAAGTATTCACATTATTGGTGCTATTTACTCCTACTTTTTGGCGTGAATAGTGTTTATATGTGAGTCTCTGTTTAATAAGGGCGTATCTATGCGTTATTTGTTGCTCTATTCTACCCAAGATGGGCAGACCAAAAAAATTATTACCCGTATCGCAGAGAACCTCCGTCGTGCTGGTATTAAGTGTGAATTAAGAGATCTTTCTACAGTGAAACAAATCAATTTGACGCCCTACCAAAAAGTAATGGTAGGCGCGTCGATACGCTATGGTCGTTTCAATTCTGTATTGCATAATTTTGTCATTCGCCATCAAAAACAATTGAACCAAATGACAACGGCTTTCTTTGGTGTCAATTTAACGGCGAGAAAACCAGAAAAAAGAACACCAGAAACGAACGCTTATGTACGTAAATTTTTAATAAAAAGTCCGTGGCAACCTGATTTATGCGGAGTTTTCGCGGGAGCGCTACTTTATCCTCGTTATTGTTGGTTGGATCGCATCATGATTCAGTTCATTATGCGAATGACCGGAGGAGAAACAGATACTACAAAAGAAGTCGAATACACCGATTGGGAACAGGTAGATCATTTTTCTGAGAAATTTTTGCAAATACCGTGTGATAAAACGCCTTAAAAACAGTCTTTCTGTTGGTTATTGCCTCGTTTTGAGGAAAAAAAACACGAACAGAAAAAATTTTTAAAAAAACTATTGTCAGAGCCATAAAACTCCCTATAATGCGCTTCCGTTGTCACGACAAACACACAAACCTGTCGGGATGACAACGTGAAAAGCCCTGAATAATAAGGCTTGACACGATAAGAGGAAAGCGTAAGATACGCAGCCTCGCAACCCGGAAGGCACTTCCGGTTGCCAACGCTCTTTAACAAATTAATCAGACAATCTGTGTGGGCACTCGCAAGACACTATCGATATGCCGAAAGGCAAAAAAGATTAAAGTCTTAAAGAGTGACCTG
>NZ_NKHQ01000004.1:59954-62919 GCF_014467265.1 Xenorhabdus sp. TS4
GAAGACACCTTCGGGTTGTGAGGTTAAGCGACTAAGCGTACACGGTGGATGCCTAGGCAGTCAGAGGCGATGAAGGACGTGCTAATCTGCGAAAAGCGCCGGTGAGCTGATATGAAGCGCTATCAGCCGGCGATGTCCGAATGGGGAAACCCAGTGCAATCCGTTGCACTATCCTTACCTGAATTCATAGGGTAAGGAGGCGAACCGGGGGAACTGAAACATCTCAGTACCCCGAGGAAAAGAAATCAACCGAGATTCCCCCAGTAGCGGCGAGCGAACGGGGAGGAGCCCAGAGCCATCAGCGATATGAGTGTCAGGAGAACGGTCTGGAAAGGCCGGCAGTAAAGGGTGAGAGCCCCGTATCCGAAGACACTGGTATTGTGAGCTCAACGAGTAGGGCGGGACACGTGGTATCCTGTCTGAACATGGGGGGACCATCCTCCAAGGCTAAATACTCCTGACTGACCGATAGTGAACCAGTACCGTGAGGGAAAGGCGAAAAGAACCCCGGCGAGGGGAGTGAAAGAGAACCTGAAACCGTGTACGTACAAGCAGTGGGAGCCTTGATTTATCAGGGTGACTGCGTACCTTTTGTATAATGGGTCAGCGACTTATATTCTGTAGCAAGGTTAACCGCATAGGGGAGCCGCAGGGAAACCGAGTCTTAACTGGGCGTTAAGTTGCAGGGTATAGACCCGAAACCCGGTGATCTAGCCATGGGCAGGTTGAAGGTTGGGTAACACTAACTGGAGGACCGAACCGACTAATGTTGAAAAATTAGCGGATGACTTGTGGCTGGGGGTGAAAGGCCAATCAAACCGGGAGATAGCTGGTTCTCCCCGAAAGCTATTTAGGTAGCGCCTCGTGAAGTCATCTTCGGGGGTAGAGCACTGTTTCGGCTAGGGGGTCATCCCGACTTACCAACCCGATGCAAACTGCGAATACCGAAGAATGTTATCACGGGAGACACACGGCGGGTGCTAACGTCCGTCGTGAAGAGGGAAACAACCCAGACCGCCAGCTAAGGTCCCGAAGTCATGGTTAAGTGGGAAACGAAGTGGGAAGGCTCAGACAGCCAGGATGTTGGCTTAGAAGCAGCCATCATTTAAAGAAAGCGTAATAGCTCACTGGTCGAGTCGGCCTGCGCGGAAGATGTAACGGGGCTAAACCATGCACCGAAGCTGCGGCAGCGACACGAATGTGTTGTTGGGTAGGGGAGCGTTCTGTAAGCCGGTGAAGGTGAACTGTGAGGTTTGCTGGAGGTATCAGAAGTGCGAATGCTGACATAAGTAACGATAAAGCGGGTGAAAAACCCGCTCGCCGGAAGACCAAGGGTTCCTGTCCAACGTTAATCGGGGCAGGGTGAGTCGACCCCTAAGGCGAGGCTGAAAAGCGTAGTCGATGGGAAACAGGTTAATATTCCTGTACTGGCCATAATTGCGATGGGGGGACGGAGAAGGCTAGGCAAGCCGGGCGACGGTCGTCCCGGTTTAAGTGTGTAGGTGGGATAACTTGGCAAATCCGGTTATCCAAGACACTGAGGCACGATGACGAGGCATTACGGTGCTGAAGTTGCTGATGCCCCGCTTCCAGGAAAAGCCCCTAAGCGTCAGATTATGGTCAATCGTACCCCAAACCGACACAGGTGGTCAGGTAGAGAATACTCAGGCGCTTGAGAGAACTCGGGTGAAGGAACTAGGCAAAATGGTGCCGTAACTTCGGGAGAAGGCACGCTGGCGTCAGGTGAAGAAACACGCTTTCGGAGCCGAGGCCAGTCGCAGATACCAGCTGGCTGCAACTGTTTAATAAAAACACAGCACTGTGCAAACACGAAAGTGGACGTATACGGTGTGACGCCTGCCCGGTGCTGGAAGGTTAATTGATGGGGTTAGCCGCAAGGCGACGCTCTTGATCGAAGCCCCAGTAAACGGCGGCCGTAACTATAACGGTCCTAAGGTAGCGAAATTCCTTGTCGGGTAAGTTCCGACCTGCACGAATGGCGTAATGATGGCCAGGCTGTCTCCACCCGAGACTCAGTGAAATTGAACTCGCTGTGAAGATGCAGTGTACCCGCGGCAAGACGGAAAGACCCCGTGAACCTTTACTATAGCTTGACACTGAACCTTGAGCCTTGATGTGTAGGATAGGTGGGAGGCTGTGAAATGTGGACGCCAGTCTGCATGGAGCCATCCTTGAAATACCACCCTTGAATGTTTGATGTTCTAACGTCGGCCCGTTATCCGGGTTGCGGACAGTGTCTGGTGGGTAGTTTGACTGGGGCGGTCTCCTCCCAAAGCGTAACGGAGGAGCACGAAGGTTAGCTAATCACGGTCGGACATCGTGAGGTTAGTGCAATGGCATAAGCTAGCTTGACTGCGAGAGTGACGGCTCGAGCAGGTGCGAAAGCAGGTCATAGTGATCCGGTGGTTCTGTATGGAAGGGCCATCGCTCAACGGATAAAAGGTACTCCGGGGATAACAGGCTGATACCGCCCAAGAGTTCATATCGACGGCGGTGTTTGGCACCTCGATGTCGGCTCATCACATCCTGGGGCTGAAGTAGGTCCCAAGGGTATGGCTGTTCGCCATTTAAAGTGGTACGCGAGCTGGGTTTAGAACGTCGTGAGACAGTTCGGTCCCTATCTGCCGTGGGCGTTGGAAGATTGCAAGGGGCTGCTCCTAGTACGAGAGGACCGGAGTGGACGCACCACTGGTGTTCGGGTTGTCATGCCAATGGCACTGCCCGGTAGCTAAGTGCGGAAGAGATAACCGCTGAAAGCATCTAAGCGGGAAACTTGCCTTAAGATGAGTCTTCCCTTGTCCCTAGAGGACACTGAAGGAACGTTCGAGACGAGGACGTAGATAGGCCGGGTGTGTAAGCGTTGCGAGACGTTGAGCTAACCGGTACTAATGACCCGTGCGGCTTAACCTGACAACACCGAAGGTGTTTTGGGGTTTGAGAGAGA
>NZ_NKHQ01000040.1:0-452 GCF_014467265.1 Xenorhabdus sp. TS4
GAATATATTTTCTAATCGGGTTTCAAGCGTTAATTCAATTAAATCTGTCCCAATAGAGAATGAGGTCGTTTGGTTTGGGATGGGGGATATTGCTATTTCGGCAATCATTGCGGAAAACCTCCAGATAACCACTTGTTAAGAATTGGAATTTGTTTTAATTTTTCTACCGTTGCATTACTGATATTTTCTACCGCTGCATTAAAAGCCGATTCCGGCTCAGTTGTCATGTATTCCAACCATGATTTATCTCCCTTTTCCGCTCGTTGTTTCTGTGACTCCACTCTCTGCGTCTGGTCGCCCACATCCTTTTTCTTAGCATCATCAGGATTTTTGACCTCTTCCTTGCCATATTTAACCTTCACCTCCCTGACCTCCTCTAGATGCACATTAACCTTGAGCAATGTCGCCCCGTCTTTGGATTCTCGCGCCAAATCGTAGCCCACGATAGCCGC
>NZ_NKHQ01000041.1:0-463 GCF_014467265.1 Xenorhabdus sp. TS4
GAAAATAGACTGCTCAAGGCTGCGCAGCACTGTTTGGCTATGTCTGTCACTCCAGCGTTTGTTACTGGCGTGCCATGCACGGGCGACTTCTTCAAACGAGTTCACTTTGGCGGGTGAGGGGGTGCCTTTCTTTTTGGCTTTGGGATCGATGCCCTGTGCCATCAGCTTTTTGGCTTCATCCCGTTTAGCACGGGCATCGGCTAATGATACTGCCGGATAAACGCCGAACGCCAGACGATCTTCTTTCTTATCGGTGGGGCGGTAATACTTCATCCGCCAGTATTTCGAGCCGCGTGACGAGACTTCTAAATAGAGACCGCCGCCACCGGCGAGTTTGTAGGTTTTTTCTTTGGGCTTTGCAGTGTCGATTTGCCGGGCGTTTAGTTTCATTATTAAGGGCATTCCTTGAATCGAACGGTAAGTGCCCCGAATTATGCCCTTCGCTGCATCTTGATTGCAACAG
>NZ_NKHQ01000042.1:0-473 GCF_014467265.1 Xenorhabdus sp. TS4
TACGAAAAAACCGCACGAAACTATTTGTCCATGGTGAAATTAGGCTGTATTCGACTCTTTTACAGGCGGTTATCTAATTAAGGGACGCAGCCTAGTATTAATCTACTTAAATAATTTGACATTGAGTCATCACTGAGCAAAATTTCATTTTTGTAGTTAGACTCCCTTCTTATTGAGTAAACTATTTAAACCATTAATGACTATTTCTCTGTAACAAAGTCCTTTTTGATTAGAAATACACATAGAGCGGGGCATTAATGCCATACCTTTTCCTCTTGAAATACTGGAAAGCATTACCAGTGAGTCATCAGGTTCCTTACATCTTTTTAATAGGCAAGGTAATTGTTGAAAATAATTTTCACATTTATCGTAAATTATTTGTGACGTTGATGAACAATGGTCATTTGTGAGTAGTAAGAAAAATCAACGCTGGCTCTGGTATGCTTGGGAACCTCGCCTCAAGCGAGTTGTGG
>NZ_NKHQ01000043.1:0-477 GCF_014467265.1 Xenorhabdus sp. TS4
TGGACAATGGCGCGGATATCCGCCATATCCAGGCGATGCTGGGGCATGAGAAACTCAACACTACTCAGGTGTATACGCGGGTCGCCATCAAACAGCTCAGGCAGGTGCACAGCCAGACCCATCCGGCCGAGCGTGCCCCCCAGACCCAACCGGACGCAGACAACCCTACCGAACCGCCAGAGAGCCGCCCATGCCCTGAATCCGCGGAAAGTAGCATGCCAGACAGCCACCCCGATGCCAGCGGACAGCGCCCCCGTCCCCGTTGAGTCTGCGGGGTTCCGTGCAGGGGCAGACCGTGGCCGGACTGCCCGGAGGCTTCAGTGCCGGCGGGGGTAAATGGGCAATGGTCAGCGGCGGCCACGGTGTCCCCAACCACTGTGTGCCGGCTGCCCAAAGCCCATTTAACATAATGCAGGGAGATTGTGCGAAATTCGCCGTGCGGCCCTGCCGTCGCGCCCAGCCCCGAAGAGCGGCTCA
>NZ_NKHQ01000044.1:0-4753 GCF_014467265.1 Xenorhabdus sp. TS4
TGTTTGCCCATTGGCGGGCAGGAATGACAGGCACGTTTGCTTGATGGGAGCGGTATGAGTCGAGAGGCTCACGTACCGTTCTGCGAGAGGCTGCGGGGGCAGTTCCCGCGGTCTACTCAACCGGTCGTCGACCAGCTCAAAAATATTTCTCAGATAGAGCATTCAAGGCATCGCAGTCAGCTCGGTTTTTTGTTGGAAGTTGCTGCCGGTCTTATTGCTTATACATTCCAACCTAAAAAACCGAGCTTGAATCTACGGGATAATGAAATCGCTATCTTTAAACGAAGCTGAGGTTAATTAATTTATTCGGCATCTTTCTAACAAAAAGCCGAATATCAATGTATTGCCCCAAAAATTTAACAACATTCATAACGGCTTGTTATCTTATTCCATTTCCATTTATCATTTCTTGCTGCGGGATGTAATTCCATGCCCCCATTTATGTTCATAAACCCCATATTTATATATGCTTGCCTCGCCCCATCATATGGAGAAAGTTTTAACTTTCCTTCCATCCCTAATTGTTGTGATTTATTTACTGCATATTCAATGAGTAAAACACCACAACCTCGAATACCGCAATGAGTGGCCAAAAAAGAAACTTCAGGTAACTCATTTTCATGATTATCTTGCACTAATAATTGTAAGGCACCGACAGGAATACCTCTGAAATAAGCAACAGCAAAAAACTTTTTTGAACCGTCAGTTTTATCTCTCATAGATTGAAGCTTTGCATTAGTCGAGAGACAATTAAGTATACTAAACGCCTGATTATACCTCATTTTCCACCTTTCCTGTTGCTTATCAAGCTTAAGAAAATCAAAATAAAACCAATCCTCAGCCATAGTTTCTGTTAGCATCTTTTCCGTTGCGTAGAATGCTTCTTCTGGGCTGACCTCCTTGATTGTGATAAATGTTTTCATATTAACCAATGTTGTGTACATATCCGTACAGGATTTAGACCGGGTTAAAGGACCAAATCCTACAGAACGGTTGTTAATATTAAAAGATTTTGATCTGAACATTACATTAATTCCCCTCATTATATTTTGGAAGATGTAAATAATTCACCTGACTTTTCTCTAACAAAAATCCAAATATATTACAACGTATTAGGTGTCCAGACTGATATTTAACAGAATCTATAACGACCCGTTGCCTCATTCCATTTCCATTTATCATTTCTATCAGCAGGATATAATTCCAGGTGTTCCCCAGCCTCAGTAAATCCCATTGCCATATATGTCGCTCTCGCTCCCTCATATGGAGAAAGTTGTAACTTTCCTCCCATTCCTAATTGTTGTGATTTATTTACTGCATATTCAATGAGTAAAGCACCACAACCTCGGATGCCACAATGAGTTGCCAAAAAAACGACTTTAGGTAACCCATCAGTAATTAATAATTGTAAAACTCCGACAGGAACACCTCTGAAATAAGCAACAAAAAACAACACTCTTTTATCAATTTCTTCTAATTTAAGGCGAATACCAATATCAATATAGAAAAATTTAAATATTCCCAATGCCTGGTTATATCTAGAATTCCATTTTATTTGCTTCTCATCAAGCTGACCAGAAGAATTAGGGCACAACCACTCATTATTCATAGTTTCTTTCTTTATTTTTTCCGTTGCATGAAATACTTCTGATAGACTAGCCTCCTTGATAACTATAGAACATCTGATATCAATTGATCTTGGCCATATTTCTGAAAAAGATTTTGATCTGAATATCATATTACCCTCCTTATGATATAAAAGAATTGGGATAATTAAATAATTTTATAGTTTTCAATGCTGACTGATATAAAAACTCATCTATATCAAAAATAAAAAAATCTTTTAATTAATTAACCTGAGCTTCGCTTAAGGGAAGGGAACTAAAGTGCCTGAGGCACGATCAACGTTTTTGCTAAAGAAAACAAAATAGTGGAGACCCTCAGGCATGTATAATTTAGAAGAACTTTACTGCTGCGTCGATGACTTTTGCCAAAAATTTATCCCTCTCTGGCATCAACAACTCATTGAAAATGGATTACGTAAACGGCACCGTGAGGCATCCCTTTCTCTCAGTGAAGTCATGATGATCCTCATTTTATTTCATATGAGTCATTATTGTGATTTTAAAACATTTTATATTGAACATGTAAAACAATATCTTACAGCCGATTTTCCCGGATTAGTCAGCTATACTCGTATCCTCACCCTGAAGAAAAGGG
This sequence comes from Xenorhabdus sp. TS4, assembly GCF_014467265.1. Taxonomy (NCBI): domain Bacteria; kingdom Pseudomonadati; phylum Pseudomonadota; class Gammaproteobacteria; order Enterobacterales; family Morganellaceae; genus Xenorhabdus; species Xenorhabdus sp. TS4. The sequence goes on from NZ_NKHQ01000044.1 coordinate 2,221, forward strand.
CGCTTATTCCTTTATGCGCTTTTCTTTCATCACGTAAGGCGCAAACTCAAGGGATTGCTTTTATTGATTCTACCAAAATTGCTGTTTGTCACAATCTTCGTATTCCCCGTCATCGCGTATTTGAAGGGATGGCACAACGAGGTAAAACGAGTACAGGCTGGTTTTATGGCTTTAAACTTCATTTGGTTATCAATGATTGCGGTGAATTGTTAGCCGTGAAACTCACCGCAGGAAACCAGGATGATCGTCAGCCAGTCAGAGCGCTGACAAAAGGACTAGCAGGATGTTTGTATGGTGATAAGGGGTATTTATCCCAGGCTTTATGCGATGAGTTAGAAGCGGAAGGCGTCACGTTAATCACCAATGTCCGGAGTAACATGAAAACCAAAGCATTATCTCTCTGGGATAGGTTGATGTTAAGACGGAGATTTTTGATAGAAACGGTCGTCGACCAGCTCAAAAATATTTCTCAGATAGAGCATTCAAGGCATCGCAGTCAGCTCGGTTTTTTGTTGGAAGTTGCTGCCGGTCTTATTGCTTATACATTCCAACCTAAAAAACCGAGCTTGAATCTACGGGATAATAAGATCGCTATCTTTAAACGAAGCTGAGGTTGATTAAAAAGCAGACGACTGTGCCTGTGGCACATGCGATTAAAAAATATTCTGTTTTGAGAGAAGCAACAGAAGCTGGAAATCATCCTGTGTTGCCTGAGCTAAGAATGGCTAAAAAGCATACGGCTGTGCCCGTGGCACATGCGATTAAAAAATGTTCTGTTTTGGACGAATCAACAAAGGTTGGAAATTCCCCTGTGTTGCCTGAGCTAAGGATGGTTAGAAAGCATACGTTTGTGCCCGTGGCACATGCGATTAAAAAACATCCTGTTTTGAACGAGGCAACAAAAACTGGAAATTATCCTGTGTTGCCTGAGCTAAGGGCGGTTAAAAAGTATACGTCTGTGCCCGTGGCACACGCGATTAAAAAACGTTCTGTTTTGAGCGAGGCAACAGAAGCTGGAAATCCTCCTGTGTTGCCTGTGTCAGGGATGGTTAAAAAGCGTATGCCTGTGCCTGTGGTACATGAGGCTAAAAAATCATCACTTCTGGTCGCGAATAAAATTCACTCTTTTTCCCGTTTCCCATAACTGGTTATTCATTGAGTCGCAGACGCCTTTGCCTTGATAGTTCTACTGATTTATCAAGGCAAAGGAGTCTTTGTGCATGTCTGATTCAGAAGACAAATCATCATCCCAGTCGCGTTTACGCGCCGGGGTATTAACCTCCTCATTAACGATTGAACTGCATACCCACTATGCCATCCGTCTGTGGGCAGGGCGCAGACGGGAAGAGATCAGCAATCCACGAAAATTTTCAGGCATTCTCGGGATGCCACAGGTGATTAAACGCGCGGGCACGATCAGTGTGGATGCCGCTGCCGATAATCCGTATGCCGATACCTGGCTGGTGAAGCTGGAACAAGCGCTGGATAGGGCTTCCGCCAATCTCCAGCAGAGTCTTGCCACTTTGCAGGATACGTTGAACGCGGTACCACAGCAGATCACCTTATCCGCCGTTTCCTCCGTCGAACCGCTGAATATTGGGGTTTACAGCCATTCACCATTAGGCTATCGGCGGGCAACACTTCCGGGTGAAAGGACGGGTGAATGTGATCACGGGCTGGAAGGCACTGTTTACCGATGGAACGAGAGAACATGAAAAGGAAGACGAACAGGAAGCCGGTTTACCCCTGCCGGCCCTTAACCAGGGCGATCGCTGTCAGGTGATTGAGGCAAAAATTCAGTCACTGTACACCAAACCGCCGGCACCGTTTACTGAAGGTACCCTGATTGCCGCGATGAAAAATGCCGCCAGTCTGGTCAGTGATCCGCAATTAAAACAAGTCTTGCGAGAAAGTGCCGGGCTGGGTACGGAAGCGACCCGGGCCGGCATTCTGGATACGTTATTTAAACGCCAGCTGATTGAGCGGAAAAAGAAAACAATCCACGCAACACCGCTGGCGCAGGAACTGATTGCCGGGCTGCCGGCGGTATTGACCGATCCGGGTATGACCGCGTTATGGGAACAATCGCTGGAAGATATTGCACAGGGTAAAGCGTCGCTGGCGGTTTTTATGCAAAAACAGGTGCAGTGGCTTTTGCATTTAGTCGAGCGCGGCAAGGCACAGCCGCTGCATCTGACGTTGCCGAAAACACCCGAATGCCCGAACTGTGGCGGCCGGATGCGGCAACAGCAGGGAAAAACCGCGCCGTTCTGGGGATGTGTGAACTATCCGGCCTGTAAAGGCATGCTGAATGACAAAGCGGTCACCCAATCGCGCAAAGCCCGGCGGGAAAATCAACGGACATGAAGATCTGGTTGTTGGTTGACGCCCTGACAGGATGCTTTAAGAATTAACCTGTTTCTTAAATGATCGATGAGCCTGCAACGATCGCCTCCGGGTGGCTGTAAAACTCCCGTAGCCTGAAAGGGAGCGCCTCAACGCGGTACATCTGCCCACCTTTGGAAGCAGATAT
>NZ_NKHQ01000045.1:0-3657 GCF_014467265.1 Xenorhabdus sp. TS4
CCGGTTGTGAGATCCCTGTTTGAATCGCCACCAATAACAACAATGAGGTGAAGCAGGTATGAATACACAAGACTGGCATCCCGCCGATATCGTTGCCGCTCTTCACAAACAAGGCATAACCGTAGCTGCTCTGTCCCGCGAATCCGGTTTAAGTTCTTCCACATTGGCAAATGTCCTGAAACGCGCATGGCCTAAAGGCGAATGGATCATTGCCCGTCGTCTGAATATGCACCCCGCCCAAATCTGGCCAAGCCGATATTTCGATATGAAGGGACGCATGACAAAACGAAAACCCAGAAATGCTCCAGACTGGAAGGCGCTGGTCAGTCAGGACGACCACGAAGTTGGGAATAATTAAGGTCAAATACGGGACAAGATGTGCTTTGTAGCACCGCCTGCACGCAGTCGTTGTTACAAAGTTCTTGGTCAGGGCAAAGCCCCGACACCCCCCTAAAGGATAATTTACACCGGATGGAATGGCTTTTAGATGCCCTTTAGGGCATGGAAGGCGGCTCTCAGAAGTTACTGGGGATGCCGTCGTCAAACCGCCGATACAAAGGGGGGACTGAATCGGGGAGCACGAATCCCCCCTTCCCTGCTAAGCGGGTTTTTAGCGGGCTTTCAGTGATTCAGTAGTCTGATGGTCGGAGACAAAGGAAATGTTTGGCTGGCACGGTAAATTTTCCTTTCGGTATATACACGAAGTTATGAGCGATCCCCTGACGAACGGATAGGATTACGTTTAAATTTTCACGTAATCGGATATCTCGATTTATGTGTTTTTCTATTTGGTTTTTTGGGAGAGAAAATGGGTGATTTTGGGGGTGATTTTGGGGGTTTTCCCTTGTATTTATACTTAAGGGATAACTCTAGGATTGAAATTTACCTCCAACCATTGCTACTCAAGGCTTTAGAGTGAATTTGCTTGGAAATGGTATCGGCTGTATTATTTTATCTGGTGATCGTGTGTTGAAACTAAAAATTTACCCCTGCAATTGCGTCAACAATTCAGGGGTGTGATCACCTAGCAAATTCTGTGTAATGTGGCACAACCTATAGGTGATAAGAGGATGATAACATATCTTTTCTGCGCCTGCCCATACTGGAGCAGGTATCATGCAAGACGCTAATCGACCTTTTTTGACAGATTATAATCCTAATGATAAGCCTTGGGACACTCACAAAGGTCAGTCTGATGATGTCGGTGGGATCTACCTGCAAGCGGCCGAATTTGAGGCTTATGCGGCGCGTATGCGCGATTGTGGCGGCTTATTGCGTTTCGGCTGGTCTACGCTTGCCGAAACCGGAGAAACGCGTCTGAGGCTTCGAGAGGCGCATTTTTGCCGTGTCCGGCACTGTCCTGTTTGCCAATGGAGGCGATCGCTGATGTGGCAAGCCCGTTTTTACCAGTCCCTGCCCTGTATCGTGGCAGATTATCCAGATTCCCGTTGGATGTTCCTGACGCTGACCGTGCGGAACTGTGCCATTGAAGATTTGGGTGAAACCTTGACCCTAATGAATTCGGCCTTTCAGCGGCTTAAAGTTCGGAAAGAGTTTAAGCCGGTTCAAGGCTGGATACGTACGACGGAAGTGACCCGTGGCAAAGATGGCAGCACACACCCGCATTTTCATACTCTGATGATGGTGCCGCCATCCATGTTATCCGGTCGAGATTACGTGAAGCATTATCGCTGGATGGAGCTGTGGCGGGATTGTTTGCGTATTGATTACGATCCGAATATCGATGTTCGGGTGGTCAAATCCAAGTGCTCCAAAGAGGGGGAAAGCTTCGCAAGTCTGACAGCTGAACAGATTCGCGGGGCTGTGTCTGAGACACTGAAATACTCAACAAAACCTTCCGACATGGTGGCCGATCCAGCGTGGTTTCTAGAACTGACTCGCCAGACGCATAAGCGTCGTTTTATTGCTACCGGAGGGGCGTTGAAGGATGTACTGAAGTTGGAGCAGGAAACTAACGAAGACTTGATTTTGGCTGACGAAATGACGGATGGCTCAGATGATGGTTCACGGTTGGCGTTTGGCTGGGAGATAGGCGAGCGTCGTTATCGTCGTTCGCCAGAGAGAGATAGTAAAAAGCGTGGTTAATAACGTGTGATGCAAGATAGTCCGTCTTATTGGAAAGAGTTAGTACTCTTATAAGACGGACGTTGACTGATGGTCGGTTCTAGAAAAAGAAATTTTCCAAATTTTAAATAGTGTAATTAATTTTCATTAAAATTATTGAAATGAAGCTCTATTTATCTGGATTAAATTAAAAAATAAAATGTAATATTTTTTAATTAATGAATTCATAAAGTAATTTAAACCATAAATAAAAAAGGTGATAAAGTATATAAGGTAAAATAATTAATTTTTTTGAAAAAAGGAGTTTTTAATGGCTTGGATTTATCATCAATACTCAGGCGAGTTATATCACAATGACAGATTAGTTTATCGTGACGGATACAGCGGAAAGGGAATACATAAAAACAATCCTGCCTCAGAATCGATACGTGGGAAAGGACCAATCCCAAGAGGACAATATACGATTGGAGGTTATACCAGTAGCAAAGGTGCAATGACTATTCATTTAGAGCCGCGTGAGGGTAACAATATGTACGGAAGAGATCTTTTCAGAATACACGGCGATAGCACTAAAAGGCCTGGTGAAGCCTCAGAGGGTTGTATAATTGTTGGAAAAAGTGCGAGAAGAGAGATAATTGATTCTATGGATAGAGAATTGATAGTGAAATAGATCATGAAAAAAATTATTTTATTTGCAATGTTATTTATTCCTACTATTGCTTTTTCTTCAATAAAAGATGATACCGAAAAAGCTTTAGATTATTGTGCAACTACTGAGTCTTGGGCTGCGCAAATTGTTATAACAAATTCTTATCGAAAAAATAATCAATTCGATAGAATGAAAGCAACATCTTCTCTACTAGAACGAACTAGATTAGCAAAAGAAGGTAAGCCAATTGTTCTTAAAGAGTCGGGACAGTTATATACGCAAACATTAGAAATAACTATTCCATATATTAATAAAAACAAAAAACCTGCTGTTTTTATTGCTTCATCAATTATTTCAGCAGAAGAATGCTCATTATCCGAGGTAGCCTATTTTGATATAACTCCTGAAATCGATTAATTTTACTTTAAATATCTTTAGTCTTTAGTCTTTAGTTAAGGCGTTTTGAGAGGTGGCGTCACTTGGATTTTACCAAGTGACGCCGCTAAAAAAACGGTTATGAACCTTGTTCGGCTTGTTTTTCTAGGAAATCGTACTCAGTGAAGCCACCTAAAAAAACCGATACACCTTCCCTTTTTCATTACGTTTTTACGCTAATAACCACATCACATCTATTTGATTACCTTATTGAAAAGTTTTATCCAACCCGTTAACCTGATAGCGCCATTGGAAAAATCCAGTGGTCAAGGAATCTCACCCTTGTTAAGAGTAACCCACTGGTAGGAATTTTCTGCCAGTGCGCCTGCATTCGCCCGTTCAATGGCGGTTCAGGCAGGGGAGGCTTCGGCCTCGCCGGAAGGTTACTCCCGGTTGTGAGATCCCTGTTTGAATCGCCACCAATAACAACAATGAGGTGAAGCAGGTATGAATACACAAGACTGGCATCCCGCCGATATCGTTGCCGC
>NZ_NKHQ01000046.1:0-5301 GCF_014467265.1 Xenorhabdus sp. TS4
TGTTTGCCCATTGGCGGGCAGGAATGACAGGCACGTTTGCTTGATGGGAGCGGTATGAGTCGAGAGGCTCACGTACCGTTCTGCGAGAGGCTGCGGGGGTAGTTCCCGCGGTCTACTCAACCGGTCATTGATCAGCTCAAAAATATTTCTCAGATAGCGCATTCAAGACATCGTAGTCAGCTCGGTTTTCTGCTGGAAATCGCCGCAGGCCTTATTGCTTATACATTCCAACCTAAAAAACCGAGCCTGAATCTACGGGATAATGATATCGCTATTTTTAAACGAAGCTGAGGTTATTCAGCTTCCCTGTAGAGGAACACAGTTTAGTGCTCCTCCTATAAGGGACTGCCGTCAATGAAGTCTTTTATTTATCAGGCCTTGTCGGCGGTTTACACTAAACCTTATATCCTATTTGGTCATAGCTTTGGCACCCGGCTGGCGTTTGAGAGTGCGTTACATCAGACCCGGCAAGACAATCCGCCACGCCATATGATCTGTTCTGGCGCCAGAGCGCTCCATCTGCATAACCATGCAGATCCTATTCATGAGTTACCGAACAATGATTTCGCCGAAAAACTCGGTCAAATGGGGGGAACACCTGAGATCATTATTAAGAATAAGGAATTGATGAATCTCCTGATTCCGATGTTAAGAGCAGACTTTGAACTTTCTTATTCTCATACAGTGGATCAGACCACCTGCTTTGATTTCCCCGCCACGATTTTATACGGAACCCGGGATAAACGGACTCCTCTGGAGGCGGTTTATGCCTAGCAAAAATATTTTCGCTCACCTATTGATGTCAAGCGTGTGGAAGGTGGACATTTCTATATTGACAGTAATCCTAACAGCGTTGCTGGACATATTAATCGTATAGTTTCCGCAATACTATTGGATGAAAGTTGTATTGGTTGAGTGACGTTTTTAAGGAAATACATAATAAAACCAACATAATATGACATAAAGTATGAATCCAAATGACGAAAAAGAACTACAGTGTCAAATTACACTAATTTAACTATAAGAGAAGAAAATATGAGTGATATTGATATTGAAATTAAAGAAATCAAATCGAGCAAAAATTATAGAAATAAACTGATTACACTATTGACTGACTGCGTTGATGATGGTGCCTCTATCGGTTTTATTGCTCCGCTGAAAAGAGAGAGTGCAGTTGGATATTGGAGTGATGTAGATGCTCAGATTAAAGATGAAAATTGCCGACTCCTGATTGCGCTGAAAGACGCAGAAATTGTTGGGAGTGTTCAAATTGGGCTAACAAAAAAAGATAACGGTAAACACCGGGGGGAAATCGAGAAACTCATGGTAAAAAGAGCCTGTCGTTCTGTGGGAATTGGAACATTACTTATGTCAAAAGCCGAGGAATTATCAACAAATATCGGTTTAAGGCTATTAGTACTGGATATCAGAGAGGGCGATGTCTCTGAAAAATTATACGCGAAACGTGGTTTCACACGCGTGGGAGCTATTCCAGGTTTTGCGTTAAGTTCAAACGGCAACTATGATGGTACGGTAATTTATTATAAAGAGATCTTTTAGGGTTACAGAGAAAGTCTGCACGAATGCGTATTACCTCGGTTTGGCAGGAATGGTAGATCTGGCAAAAAATGCCTACCCTAAAACGGGTGGATCAGTCTACGGGAATGTTGATGCTGAGGGCTATGTCAAATCTGGGCAGGGGTTCGATGTAGTGTCCGGTAGTTCTTGACCGCTACAAGAGCCAGCTCCTCGGTGGTGCTCAACCGGCACAAGCCATCATGGCGGTGATGCGAAAAGTGATGATTGAGTCGCAACAAGACGATTCTGCGAAACAATAAAACTTTCACATGTGAAAGTGGAGTGAGAACTGATGATCAAGATAGCAACTAAGTTGGGATGTCTGCTGATGGGGTTGTTTGCCCTGTCAGCTTGTTAAAGCGTCCCTCAACCAAGCAACGAATACAAGAAGGCTCTGGATGATACCAATTAACTCCATTGGTGGAACCGACTTATATCAGGTTTACCGTGACGCGGCTATCGGCACCCTGCGGTGCAACGAGATGGACACTTAGCCTGAACGGATCAAGGTGCGCTTTCAGCAACCCGATATGACAAAGGCGTTGGCCTTGAAGGTTTCTACCAGACAGCAGAAGGCAAATTAACTTTCACTATGAGGTAACCCAATGGAGTTACAAGAAGCAAAAGGAGCTCTCGATATCCTTCATCCCCACAAAGCCTCAGCGCCTTTGAGGCTTGTCATCCACCAGCCTGGAGGGATTGGTGGAACCCCTACCGTGGGGATGAAAGCTATTCATGCTGGGTTTGACTGGGACAGCAACACTATCCTGATCTACCCGGAAGAGCAGCTCACTCGGTTGACCCCAGATGAGATGGCCGCCATCACGAAATCAGTATCGAAGGGACAATCCTGGCACTCACAGCAGCAGCCCAAGGAGTACCGGCAGCGGCTGGAAGAGAAACGAGAATAAAACACCCCAATATGGGGTGTTAATGGCGCAGACAATATTGAATCAAAGCCTGTCGGATGCTTTGCCTTGTGCTTAAAAATAATAATGGGTAAACAACGCCTTCTGCCTCAGAAAAACGATAGATTGTTCGCAACTGGAGTTTTGAATCAACATAGTCGTGATAGGTTGTAAACCCAAGATCCGCCGCCTCTATACATAATGGAGCGCTACCTGGATGCTCATTTACTCTTTTTTCAAATCCAATAATGAAGCCATCAAGAAGCTCTTGAGCCGCCAATTGTCCGATGTGCCTCGCTAAATAGTAGAATTTGTCATGAAGCTGTTTTTGGAAAGCTAAGGAATACTCAAACTTCATCAACAAGTCCTTTCAGTGCGGCCCGAAGGTCGAAAGATGATACGGTTCGGCCAGCCTGAACGTCCTTTTCTGCAAAAGACAGCAGTCGTAGCAGAGCCATTTGTTCCTGCTGCATTTCAAACTGAGCAGGATCTTGAACCACATATAAAGGTTCCCCATTCTGGGTTACTACTACGGGATCAGATACATCCATAGAAGCCAGTTCCTTCTTAAAGGCTGATACCGTGGTGATACGCGGTGAAGTAGATAAGGTCATGGTTAACTCCAATAATGAAATACAGTTACCAACCAAAGGATAAATCAAGTCAACATAAAAGTCCATATTTGGCCATTATATGGACTTTTGGCGTATGGATAGAGGAGAGCTATAGTCATGTGACTAAAGGTGTCCTGAATGAACAACCTCCCTCTGCTGATTGATGAAAAAGAAGCCATTGATTACTACCACCAGCATCCAGAGATGACAGATGCAGAAGGGCTTATGTAGTCGCGTTCTAAGCGGAGAGGGGCACTCAAACAGCCAGATTAGAGAAGAGCTGAGTATTGAGAAGGTCTATACGGTTACGCACCTCAAACGCGCCGGTTCTTTATCCTGTTCAAATTGCGGCGAACTGTAGACCTATCACCCCTATGTTCACCAGCAAACGTGAATGTCCTGCTTGGATTGCTTCGCCAAGCAATGGGCAGTGTTGAATATCGCCTCTATGGCGGAGATATGTCTTTGAGTAGTGTAGATGCTGCGAAACTGATAGAGCTCCAGGAACGAGCTAATAGGGTTTTGTTTGTCACTCTGGATGATCAAAATGAGTGACACATACGAACCGCTTGAGTTTGTGTTCTGCGGTTTTAGGAAAGGGGGAGCAGGGCTCTTCATCTCCGTAGCCACTATACGCGATGGTGCCTTAGGCCTACACTTTCATCCTATCGTAGTATTAAAAAATGCAACTGTGAAAGGGTGTTTTTCAGCTAAAAAGAGGTGATATTTTGAGTGCAATTATCAGTAAGTGCGGCATGTACAGATACCGACTGGAAAGGGATGTGCAATCCGAGGGAATTGTGTTCGGTTATTTTGGTGTGAACGGTTCTACGGCCACGGCCACCGAGGACGATCACACTGTCAGGAAGTGGATGGGATTTACCAAGGCCAACGGAGGGAAACGCTTCATTGTCGGTAATGCTTTTGCGTTCCGGGCGACCAACGTTCGTGAACTGGCTACGGTGGTTGATCCTGTCGGCCCTGAAAATGAAATTCACCTGGAAAGGATTATTCGGGATGCGGATGTGCTGGTTCCCTGCTGGGGGAGCCGAACCAAGCTGCCTAAGTCTCTACATATTCATTTGGACAGGCTTTTAGAGCAGCTCGTTGCATCTGGGAAGCCCGTGATGACATTCGGTGTTACTGGGTCAGGAGATCCGAAACACCCATTAATGCTTGGATACTCGACAAGTCTAATACCACTAGTAAGTGGCATAAACATGTAGAAATCTGAAATTTGAAGAGCTGGATAGTACAAGGGAACAGAATGTCTCTGTTTCACTACTTTAATAGACCCCAACATTCTGCATTATGAAAACGCCATTTCCTGTGTCTACAAAACCTAGTCGTTTGTAATAATCGCAAAGTCGCTGAAACGCCAATTTTTCATCGGGGATGAATTGTTCGAGCCCTAACCTCCTGTGCCACTCTTTCTCTTCTTCTGATGCTCTTGTCCATTTATCGACAGGAATTTCAAATTTCAAGGGGAAGGGCTTCAAGGCTATTAGTTGTGAACTAGCTGCAAATATTCTTATTGCATCGAAAATTATAATTTCAGCATATTTTTTACCCCTATATTCTGGAATTATTTCGATACGGTCAATAATAAATAATTGAGTTACATCATCAGGATAGAAGTGATCATATGGACTCCCTATAGCCTCGAATGCAGCAGATGATAATTCATTGCTCTCAACATCAAACAACTCCATATAGGGCTTAGTTGATGCCTCCAAGTCCAAAAGATCATTCCAGTCATATAAAACACCATTGTGACTTGAATTGACGAGAATGAAGCGCGATTTGGATATAGTTACTTCTTCGTCAGTATCACAGTCATTTCCAACCGTTTCGCACTCTATATTAAAAATACACCCTTCTTGAATATCCTCTGATAGATAACCACTTTTACAAGTAAATATATTAGTTAACGCATAAATACCTCTTTCACCCGACATAAGTTTCTATCCATATAAAACTGAGATTTTCATTTATAGTATCATATAATGATGCTGTTTTAGCAAGACAAGATAGATATTTTTGGAGGGACATATGCTCACTGCGGCATGTATAACTGGATGGCCTTTTTACACCGAACTAACCTGACATATTCAATATGCTCCGTAAACAACTCATCAACTGAACATCTTTTTTGCCTCCTTATCGCTTTTGCTCCGCCCCATTTGTGTTCTATCGGGTTC
>NZ_NKHQ01000047.1:0-6000 GCF_014467265.1 Xenorhabdus sp. TS4
ACCCTGCGGCAGAACTCGCGCATCTTCCAGCAGCTCAATATCACCGGCATCATCACCAAAATCCTCAAAGAGCACAGCATCCGCGACGTGGTGTTCAACTTGCGCCACCCGCACCCGGAGCGCGAATTCTGCGTGCAGTATCAGGAATCATAAAAAAATATAATCAATTGAATATAAAGGGTATATTATCTATGTTTGATTTTGTGCCCCTTTTAATGCCCCCGGGTTTTTTACTTACTTTTATTTTACTATACGACTGATTTTTATTATTTATATCATTAATAGAGCACTTTTAAACCATCTTAAAGCAAAAAAGCCGTGAGGGTTAAAAATGGTCAAATTGGGCTGCCATTTTACGCTCAGGGCTTAAGATAAAAAATGTTCATTTTTACGACATCGATCACAAATTACAGCGGGTTATTCCTGTGGCTTAGAGCGGGCTTTCCTTTCTAATAATTCACCAGTATAAGAATCGAAATAACGGCTGGGCCAGATCTCTGAGGGATGGATGCCAAGGTAATTTGCGATGATCCATTCGCCTTTCGGCCACGGTCTGCTGAATGCATTTGCTAATGTTGATGAACTGAGTCCTGCTTCGCGGGAAACCGCCGCTAAGGTTGTACCCCGTTTACGCAATGCAGCGATGATATCGGCCTGATGCCAGTCATTTTGCACATTGTTATTATTCATTCCAGCTACCCCTTTCCATTAATTATTATTGATGGTGGCGATTCAAGCAGGGTTAGCAGACCGGGATCAACTTCCGGCGAGACGTGAGTCTCCCCTGCCTGAACCACCATTGAAAAGGCGATAACAGGCACACTGGCAAGAAACTATCCTTACCAGTGGTTGATCTCAAGGCTGCTAAACCTTGACCACTAGATTTTGCTAATGGCGGGGACACTTTAACTGATTGTTTTATCTAACTCAATAACCGAATCACTAAGTTTAACGGTTATAAACCCGCTCAACATAACGCCCACGACCATCACCGTGCCCCAAATCCATTGAAACCAGTGCTCTTGCCTCCTGACGACTAAAACCATTTTGTTGGTAATAATTCAGTGCATCCTGCGCCCACGCATAGCGCAAACTGTGGGGAGAATGACAACCTGTTAAACCGATTTTTGTGGTATGTGCCCGCCAGTAGTTCATGGCCTGTTTGAGGTCGGGTTTATCAATCAACCTGCCACCACGTTGTTCTGCAACAACAATGGCTTGCCCGATAGCTTCTTTTACTGCTGCAACATCCAATACGCGGGTTTGTCTTGGTCGGCCGCCTTTTGTACCGAAGACAACATGCAGTTTCGGTTCTGATTGCTCTAACTGTTTACGCCAGCTTTTCAATGAAGCACTACATTGCACAGCTTCCTGAGAACGTAATCCCAGCAATCGGGCGAGTTTCAGTGTGACGGCAAATCCAGCATCACGTTCTAGTGCTTTCTGATAAACAACCTGAAACGTGGCATCAGGTATCGCTTGTTTTGTTCCGGCGCGGCTGGTTCCACTTAATCCCAATGCCTGATTGCTTAAACGCGGCGAGGTTTCCAGTTTTTCTCGGCCTGCCATGCGAAAGATATTACGCAGCGCAGCCATTTCATTTTGCACTGTTCGTTTGGCAATCCCCTGAGACAAACGGGCATCAACATACTGTTCCACATGCTTGGCTTTCAAATTATTAAGGCTTTTAACCTGAATATTTAGACTTAACAACAACGCGCCCAAACGTCCGGCGATCCGAATGCGATCATGACAAGTTTTATGGCTGCCGCCGCCTTGCCGGGCAAAAAATTTTAATTCCTTAATCAATCGACTCATCAGCTTCTCCCGTGATCTATACCTGACAACATGCAATCTCTGGCGCGCGACCATTCTGGCAAAACAGAAAAACCTGCTTTGCCCTTGATCGATATCTGTGCGCCAGAGTGAACGCAGGTTGAGGTATTGCGGGGTATCGGTTGAGTACGCGGTACTGCCGCCTGCGCGTGCAGGTCATCCCCACCGGCAAAATGCCAGCCTCGATATCGTCAAGTTCTCCTTTTTCAATCTAAAAATGCAGTGTCAGATTCACTGAGTGGTGAAGCAGGCGTGAGCCTGTCAGGGTTGTGGTGTGCTTTGGCTGCGGCGTCACTTTCAGCGGTAACCCGCAAAAAGTGACGCCTTGAGTTTTCGAACAATTAGCAAAGGCTATGCAAGCGTTGAAATACCAACGGGTACAGCAAAACGCCGCCAGATTCAATGTCAAATGGTAGTCATGCGTTAATGGTTTAGCGGTAGAAAAATTGTCTGTTGAATAATTCAGACAGGGATAGATAAAAGTATGAACGGATGCGTAAAAGCCACCCTGTTGTTCATTGAAGATAAACAGGATTTATGTTGATTTGAAAAGTCAGTGTATGAACCCACGTTCAACACCCTTCGGCGACAAGATAACAACACCTTTTGGGCGTATTTTTAGTTTAAGAAACCTTCATTACCAGACAAGGGGTTTATGTCTGACAATATCTGCTTCCAAAGGTGGGCAGATGTACCGCAATGCTTGCTCTCCCTTGCAGGCTACGGGAGTTTTCATTCGCCACCCGAAGGCGATCCTGACAGGCGAGGGATCATTTTTGTCGAGAAAGATATTAACGGTCAGACAGGCGAGAGTCAAACTATTAAGGATTCCTGCCAGCCTGATTTTTGCCTGAATTACCGTGCATATTCCGATGATCCCCCTATATTCTGCCAACACCAGCCAAAAACTGGATTTAATTCGTTAATTAATTTGATTGATTAATGTGTAGAATAAATGTGCTTTTCTGTTCAGCTATGCATTTTATCTCGCTGAAATTCAGCATGATACTGAAGCCTAATTGATAAAACACAAGTTAAATTCAATGAAAAACAACAAAGAATCGCTTTATCTAAAAGAGCACGCTTACCTGAGAGAGCTGGCTGAGCACATCGCGAAAGAGTCGCCGCATCTGGCTGAATTTCTGGTTTCCTCTCATGACCCTGATATTGCCCGTGTTTTCGAAGCCTTTGCGTTTTTGATTGCCAATCTGCGGGACAAGCTGGAAGATAATTTTCCCGAAATTGTTCACGGCATTCTCTCCCGTATCTGGCCGTTAGCCCTGTCTCCTATTCCACCGACGACGATAGTACAATTATCCATCAAACGCAACACCACAACCTGACCACGCAGCAACACCTGTTGATGCAAACGCCAGTGTTGTAGCTGGAACGACCACGGTAAGGTGCTGCGATAGCCCCAGCCCCAACTGGCATCGCTGAATTCATGCTTATCCAGCAGCAAAGCCAGTTCAGGCAGGCACTTGGCTTTGGGTTGGATCAGCCACGGGCTTTGTTCCAGCATGGCATTCATCGGTGTACCGCTGTAGAGCGGAAATGCCTGCTCTGTCCAGTCGTTGAGGTAAAAAAGCTGGACGGGATTTGGCTTCGCCAGACTGTTGACTAGAAAATAACACTCGCCGCTGTCCTGCTGTGATAACCAGCTTTTCCAATTAGTCGATTCCATCATGCTTCCTCTGCTCCGGTGATAACCCAGTTTTCTTCTTGCTGCGCGAGAATGGCGCAGGGGGGTTTAGCCGGAAATTCAATGGTCGGGAGCGCTTCCGCCATCGGGAGTTGTCCCACTTGTGCCAGTGGCTCCACACCTTTCGGTAATTGCAGTGAAACCCCGCGCCCACTGCCGCCGGAACCCTGCCCGACATTAATTGGCGAGCAAAGAATGCCGCCCGGTGTGACTTTGAGAAAACTGCCGCCCACTTTCAGCGTGATTTCTGCAGCGGCTTCCAGCACCACTTTACCGCCGCTTTTCAGGTGGATTTCCTGCCCGCTGTCAATCACGGTGGCATCGCCAGTCTGGGTATGCTGGCTGCCGGCAATCCGGTGCGAAACATCCCCTTCGGTGGTGATTTTGCGCGAACCGGCGACCTGATGATGGTCATCGGCGCGGATATCCGGCTATTGCCCCGTTATTGCACAACAACGAGGTGAAAGTAGAAACGTGGCAAAATAACCAGTTTTATCCGCGTAACGAGCTGGAACGTTTTCAAAAACAAGTAGCATCGGCGACAGTGTTGTATCGGGAAATCACCAATGATTGGTCTAAAGTAGTCATGCTGGTCATGCAGGATGCCGCACAAGAGTCTGGTGTGATTTTTAGTAAACCCAGCGATAAAGATGACGATTATAAACTACCCTCAGAGCTTACTGCATTGGCAGAAAAAGCAATCAATCAAGGGCGTGCTGTTCGACAAGGCCAGTCATTAATTCCTTTTAACGCAGAAGAGTTAGCCTTGATCCAGACTAAATACGTCCATTGCTCATCACACTGGAATAGTGTGGTAATAAGAGATGAACAGATTCAAGGTGGTGTGAATGCGGTAGAGTTAGTCAGTTTTGTGAACCGCCCTTGTGAACAATGGCACCGAGCCATTTTTGATATTACTGGTAAGGAAATTTCAAAATGAGAAACAAAAAACTATTTGTCCTGTTATTGGGGCTAGGTGTGATGGTGGGATTAACTGCCTGCCAGTCTTATCCATTGGGAAAACGGATGGTTACTTATAAGCCTATTGTGCGCCACAGCGAACCGTTGCCTTATGAGAAATGGTGGTTTGAGTTTTATACACCTGAATATTTTCCCATTAGCATTAGCTTTGCTCAGTTTCAGGATGAAGATAATTATATTGTGCAAAAATTTATGCCGGATGGTGCTAATCAAAATTTCCGTAGCTTAGTGAGTTGGAATAAAAAATTAGGCACAACAAGTAGTGGGATCAGAAATTATGGGGAAGCACTACCACGTTCATTGACCGTCTGTTGGGATTCAGTGATTGATAAAAAATCTTATCAGACAACCTTTAAATTTACCCCCGAAGTCTGGCAACTAATGCGTGAGCCTTATAATTCTCGGGCAGTTCAGGGGCATATATTTTATCGGAATAGAATAATTGCTGGGCTAGCTCCCGGTGGAACTGCCCGGGCTTGGCTACGGGGTTATGATAAAAATAACGGTGACAATATATTAATTGCCACCGGTGAGTCAGTTTTCGGCGAAAATATGACGATTTGTCAGGGAAAAACAAAGCATTCCAGTGGTTATGGAGATGATTATCCCGAATATATCAAGAACTTTATCAAAGGGAAGAAATACCCCTACGGGGAGTGGTAAACAATTACCTTGAAGTCATCCCAATATCAGAAGCCAATTAATTTATTTATGATTTCTGATGTTGATAGGAGCCAATATTGATAATCAGCCGGAATGACAATTTCAGCACAGACTTGTCGCATGGTTGAAACAGGCGAGAGACGAAAACGGTAAACTGGACAAGTTAACCCTTGAGTATTTTCTGACTGAGAATCAAAAAGTTGCCCTTAACGAGCATATTGATGGATAAATAAAACATAAGGAAGGTAGAGTTAGTCAGTTTTGTGAACCACCCTTGTGAATAATGGCACCGAACCATTTTTGATATTACTGGTAAGGAAATTTCAAATTGAGAAACAAAAAACTATTTGTCCTGTTATTGGGTCTAAGTGTGATAGTGGGATTAACGGCCTGCCAGTCTTATCTATCCGGCAAACGGATAGTAAATTACAAGCCTATTGTACGCCACAGTGAGCCATTGCCTTATGAAAAATGGAGATTCCAATTTATTACTCCAAAATATTTCCCCGCCAGTATTAGTTTTGTTCAATTTTTGGATGAAGATAATTATATTGTGCAAAAATTTATGCCTGATGGAGCAAATTCAGATTTTAGAAGTGTGAATTCATGGAGTAAAAAATTAGGAGGGGGGCTAGATGGTGTCGTCATGAGAAATTTCGTGCAATAATAATGCCCCATCATTCCATCATAAGAGTTGATTAACCATGAGTACACCTGCACACCGCCGCCACGATATTTCAGATCGCGTCTGGAGCCTACTTGAACCTCATTTGCCAGGACGTCAAGGCGCTTGGGGGCGTGTAGCTGAAGATAATCGG
>NZ_NKHQ01000048.1:0-5063 GCF_014467265.1 Xenorhabdus sp. TS4
CGTTAAAAGGGATGTGAAGTGAAGGCTCTCAGAGTCTGAACTAGTAACGCCCCTCTGGGGCGAAATCAAAGCCGCCTTCTATGAAGGCGGATTTTTACTTACTGAAAAAATAAATTAATTATAGAAATATCATGAAAAAATTACTCGAATTACGCCAACAAAAATCCGATTTAACTCAACAAATGGGTTCGCTTCTCACCAAAGCTGAAAACGAAAAGCGTTCACTCAATGCTGATGAAGCCAAACAGTTCGACGAGCTGCGCAGCTAATCCGATAACCTGAATACGGAAATTGCCCGTTATGAGACTTTATCTGATGAAGAACGCAATCAGGCAAAGAACCAGCCTGCCAGTAAAACACTCAATAATGACGAACTACGCTACTATATCCTGACTGGTGAAGCTCGTTCCCTGTCTACAAGCATCCCCGCAGACGGTGGCTATACCGTTATCCCTGAACTGAACAAGCAAATCATGCAGCAATTGGCTGGTGAGTCTGTCATGCGCTGAATCTGTACGATTAAGACCACACGCAGCAACGAATATAAACAGCTTGTTTCGGTCGGTGGCGCAGCCGTAGCCCACGGGGATTCACGATCTGGACGACGAAAACGAAATTGATAATGAAGCTCTTTGGATAAAGGCCAATCCCAATCTGAATATCTCCGTGGACAGCGCCGCTTTGCATGACACTATCCAGAAAGCGCGGGGCATTCCCTCACAATGGACGGAAATGCTCACCAAACGCTTTAATATCTGGTGTCAGGGCGAAACGCCGTGGATGGGGGAAACGGATGCGAACGCCAATATCAAACCGAATAAAAAGAAATTGGCGAATAAAGCTGACCCTGCGATTGCGTTCCTGATGAGTTTTGGCACATGGCAAGCAGAGCATGAAGAGTTTGCATTTACTTTGAGTACAGGACAACAGCGGCGATTGGATAGTTTTGGTGGGGTTTAGTTAATTAAAAAAACAAAAGGAGCAAAACTAGTTCAGATCGCTCCTTTAATTCAGTTATCTAATTTAATAATAAAAATTTAATTTATTCAAATTTTAGAGATAACAATATATCAGTGCTCACATCTTTGTACTGTTCCCACTCATCAACAGTTGTATTAAATGAAACAATTACTGCTTTACCATTAAATGATGTAGTTAACATTTTATTATGAATGTCTGTATCCATTGCACTTGATATAAAATCTATTATCCGAGCATCTTTTCCATCTACAGTCACTTTTTGGAGTAATGGTTGGTAGTTTGGCATCATTTTTACTAAAGAATCTGTAAACATATCTAATTGTTCTGGAAGCATAGATACAGTTTCAGCGCTAATTATGATGTTAACTTTTCCTCGCTCATCGGTAAAAATAACTTTTTCATTACTATCTCTCATTGATGGATATTTTAATCTTTTGGATTTTTCGTCCATCAAAGTAAATCCCTTTGGGATTTTAATAGAGAGTGCATGTTTTGGAACTTGTTGTCGTTCCAAACTGACTTTAGCGAGTGTTTTAAACGGCAAAAATAAAATAAAATAAATATAATGGGTAATAATTTCCACATTTTTCTCATAGTGATTAATTCCGGTTTGAACGTTTTCAATAGATATTTTGTTTGAAAATAACTCATCATAACTTTATCTATTTAAAGAAAGTTAATTTTGATTTCCGGTTGTTATTATATGTATTAATGATTTGAATGTTGAGTCATTACCGCAAAAAGTTAAGCGTTTATACTGGTTCGCTTATTGAACCAGATAAACCAATCAGTTAAAGTAGCCCCGCCATTGGCAAAATCCAATGGTCAAGGTTTAATACTCTCAGCAGACCGTGGCCTAAAGGCGAATGGATTATTGCTAACTATCTCGAAATACATCCTTCTGAAATCTGGCCCAGTCGTTATTTTGATTCGTATGGTGAATTGATTGAACGCAAGGTTCGGGATAAATCATAAAAATAATTAGTTCCATTTGAAAATCATCGGGAAGATAGCCGTAACGGGGTATCTTCTCACTGGTAGAAACATCTGTAACTTTCATCTCAATGCTTCCAGACGAAATACATCGTAACTTTTCACAAGGTTGGAATGTTTGGTGTACTGACCTCTATGACACATCTAATTCTTATTTTTCTTTGGTACTCATGTTGTTCTGTGAGTTTTTGTGCTGAGGATTTTTCGGTGGGGTAATCAGTGGGGTAATTCTAAGTAAAAAGGCACTTTCTACATAGTAAAAAGTGCCGATTTAACAACATGATCTAAGACTAGGATCAGTTCATGCCGTATTTTCAGTTTTTAAGTTCTCATGCTATCAAGTATTGTTTTAAATTCAAATAAAATCAAAGTGATAATTAAATTATATACTGTATATTGTTTCAGTGTTTATTGACGTTTACCCACTTTTACAACAAACTGTGTATAAACATTTGTATAAATATTTTGGGTGATCATGGCTAATGAACTGAATAAGCTAAGTGATAAAAAGGTTAAGGCGCTTTATGGAAAACCAGTGCCTAAAATTGAGTTTGTAGCAGATGGCGCGGGGCTTAGTGCTAAAGTATCTGTAATCGGTGGCGTTAGCTGGGTTTTTACATACAGGCTGGATGGTAAGAAATTAAACCGTTTAACGTTAGGGCGCTATCCCGATATGAGTCTAAAGGCAGCTAGAGAGCTACGAGATAAATGCCGTAACTGGTTAGCATTAGGAAAAGATCCAAAATTACAATTAAATCTTGAGCTTCAAGAATCGCTTAAACCCGTCACAGTTCGAGATGCTTTGGAGTACTGGATTGACAATTATGCCAGAGATAACAGAGTTAATGTTATTCGTCATATAGCGCAGCTTGAGAAACACATTTACCCCTATATAGGTGAGATGGCTTTAAGTGATTGTGGAACTCGTTATTGGCTAAAGTGTTTTGACCGTGCGAGAAACGAATCCCCTGTAGCTACTGGCTATATATTTCAAATGTGTAAGCAGGCATTGAAATTTTGCAGGGTTAGAAGATATGCAATAAGTAATGCTCTTGATGATTTAACTATTCCTGATGTTGGTAAAAAGCAAAATAAGAGAGATAGGGTATTAACTGATAAAGAACTAGGGCAATTATGGGAATCGATAAACGAAGATAAGCATATTCCCTATTATAACTATTTACTGAGAGCACTGGTTATTTTTGACTGCCGTTCCCATGAGGCCAGATTATCAGAATGGAAAGAATGGGATTTTGATAATTGGCTTTGGACAGTACCAAGAGAGCACACGAAAACAGATGAAAAAATAATTCGTCCAATCCCTATTTATATCAGGGAGTTTATAACTGAATTATATAATCTGAATAAAAATAGCGGCTATTTATTAGGCGAATTGAAAAAGCCAGAAGCTATTTCTCAATTTGGTCGTAACTTATGGAAAAGATTTGAACATTCCGAAGCATGGACGTTACACGATTTAAGACGAACATTTGCGACGAAGTTAAATGATATGGGAATAGCACCTCATATTGTTGAGCAGCTATTAGGACACTCTTTGCCGGGAGTAATGGCAATTTATAACAGGAGCCAATACCTACCAGAGAAGCTGGACGCTTTAAACAAGTGGTGTGAGCGGCTGGATGTGTTGGCAGGTAATTATGAGAATGTGGTTATATTAAAATCAGCTCAGTAATGGGTATTTGATTTGATGATAAGCAGGGCAATTGTAATATATACGTAACAAAGTTGCTTTCTTCTGTAATGATTCCATTTAAGTAAAATACCCTCACAAAAACAATTAAACAGTGGGGGTAACATGACTATCCAATACAGCATTCCTACACCTGAAGAACGCCGTGCTATTCTTTCCGAGTATGGCGAACCTTATGATCGTCTGATACGTGAAAAGGAACGTCAGCACATCACCTCTATTTCCAGAACGTCAGCATGGAAATTGGAAAATGAAGGCCGTTTCCCTGCCCGTAAGCCATTAGGCCGCAATTCTTGTGCTTGGCTACTTAGTGACCTGCTCCATTGGGTACGCAATCCGCCCACAGTAGAAAATATAAATAACCCGTATAGCCGCAAAGCCACTAATTAAATAATAGCGTGATGGAAAAATTAACTGCCTTAATTGGCAGCGGCCTAACTCACTCTAAAAATAGTCTGATTTTTTGGGATAAAGGGATGTGATGGCGGCTATTAACTATAAGGACTCCTTTTGTTTAAGGAGTCACCAATTTGAGATAATTTCTTCTTTGAGAGGATTAATCAATAACTGGGTTTATTTCTGGGCGGTTCAGCCTTTGGGTTCAATTCCCCGTGATTGTAATTCCTTACGGGCTAGATCCTTAAACCAGTTTCCCAGACTCATGCCTTCATTTTTGGCTAATTCTGATAATTGTTTCTTAAATTCAGGCTGCATACGTATTTGGAAAGCCGGAGCTTTGCCTTCACCCTTAGGGCTTTTATCTCTTTTGACTGTTGACATGTGTGTACCTATCAGAATAGTATTATATACATTAGGTACACACCTTACCACGGTAGAGCCTAATAGAACAACGCCCCACAGTGATCGCAACACATGTAGGGCGTTTAACCACAACATTATCGGAGCTAATGCTATGGCTGATACACAGTCTAACCAAACTCGCCTTAAATTTACATTCTTAATTGCATCCGGCACTCAGCGGCTGGCTAATATGTCCTCTTTGATCTTCGCATTACGTCAGGGGGCATACCATGAGTAATAAACCTATCTCACTAAAACAGGCGCTATATCGTGCAGGTTTGGGTATTTCACTGTTCACGTTCATTACCAAAAAAGCCAAAGGTGAATGCGAAATCAATTTAAATAATCTGATTGCATTGGCGCACGGCATTCATCAGGAGGTTCACCGCGCCCTGTTGAAACATGCTCCGCAGCCACCGATGAATAAATTAACGCGATGCTCGACTTTTATGGTGAGTTGAAATGACATAGCCGCTCCTTTATAACTTTAAGTTGACAAACAAAGAGAAATAAAGGAACAAAAGGCTATGTCACAACAAGATTTTATCATTTGGGTGTTTTGTTGGGTAGAGGATAA
>NZ_NKHQ01000049.1:0-5121 GCF_014467265.1 Xenorhabdus sp. TS4
CTGTGTGACGATGACCGGTGTGACCGATGGCAGTATCGGAAGGTGTCAGACCGCGTCGCCTATATCGTGCCCATGCGGCCGGATTCCTCTGGGGTCAATATGAGTACGACGGACTTTAAAGGTGAAGTCTCCGCCGATGCCTTTGGACTGATGGTGACACTGAGCGTATTGGGTTAGCCTGATCACCGGGCAACCGTGGCGCGGACAACAACGACAGACACGTATGGCAGTCTATCGCTGGCTGCCTGTTCACCAATCACAGGCAAACCACTCAACGTTATCTTCAGTGGCCGCACTCAATCAGGTCTGCGAGCGGCTGGTGTCGTCACTGGCGGCGGCGGGAATTGTGGCTGTCCGGCAGCATGGCGCGCAGATCCACAGTTGGTTGTTACGTCATTTTAATCCATCCTCGGACTGGGGTATGGCAAAAGCCGATTTTTATCGCACGGTGAGTGATGAAACGCCCCTGCAGCTCGATCTCCCGATCCATAATGACTTTGCCGAAAGCCTGTGGTTTACCCCGCCGGTGTCTGATCCTGACAATGGCATCTGGTGGTTTGATGGCCTGCCACATAAAGCGGTGCCGGTTGAACGTCTGCGCCGTCCGCCAGAACCGGGCACGCTGACGGGCGAAGTGAAACGGGGCGATAATATCAATGTGCTGATGGATATGATGCCGGCAGGCACTGTGGTCACGCTGACCATTGTGGCGCAGGCACAGGATACACTGGAAGAAAGCTCCACCCGACTGGCAAAAAATGCCGTAGGGGAAAATACCGAATCACTGCGCGTCCGGCAGGATGTACAGGCCGTGAAGGAATTACTGGGGAGACGCCATAAACTGTACCGCAGTGCACTGACCTTTCTGGTGTGCGGTCAGGATTTAGATAATCTGAACCAGCGGGTGCATCAGTTATCTTCCACATTACTGAGCGCCGGATTACAGCCCGTGCGACCTGAATTCAGTGTGTCCCCGCTGAATGCTTATTTACGTGCGTTGCCGATGGGCTTTAACCCGCAGAAAGACAAAAAACACTGGTACAGCCGCCTGACGTGGGTCCAGCATCTGGCAGGACTGATGCCGGTCACCGGACGCTCAACCGGCACCGGGCATCCGGGCTTCAGTTTCTTTAACCGGGGTGGAGCACCGCTGACCTTCGATCCGATGAACAAACAGGATCGTACCCAGAACGCGCACTTATTGCTATTTGGCCCGACCGGGGCAGGAAAATCCGCCACTTTGTGTGCCTCGCTGGTACAACTGATGGCGATCCACCGTCCGCGTCTGTTTATTGTCGAAGCCGGGAACAGTTTTGGACTGTTGGCAGACTATTACGCCAGTCTGGGGCTGACGGTGAATAAAATCGGTATCAAACCGGGTTGTGGCGTCAGTCTGGCCTTGTTTGCCGATGCGCATCAGTTGCTGCAACTCAGTCCTAAACACTTACGGATTAATGAAGCTGATATTCCGGAGACCGATGAAGCACAGGAAGAGGGGGACGAACAGCGTGATATTCTGGGGGAAATGGAAATTGCCGCCCGGCTGATGATCACCGGCGGTGAGAAAAAAGAGGAAGAGCGTTTAACCCGTTCAGATCGCGGTTTGATACGCGAAGCGATTATGATGGCGGCTCATACCAGTCATAAAGAACAACGGCAGATGCTCGCCTCAGATTTACAGAATGCGCTGTATGCCATCGCCCGTAATCATCAGCAGGACGAGCATGGTCAACCGTTAATCACTGCCCACCGACGGGCACGGGCGGATGAAATGGCCGGCGCCATGTCGATGTTTACCCAGGGGTTTGAGGGGGAACTGTTTAACCGCCCTGGCACACCGTGGCCGGAAGTGGATGTAACGTTAATTGATTTGGGAACACTTGCGCGTGAGAACTACTCGGCACAGATGGCACTGGCGATGGTCTCGCTGATTAACACAGTGAATAATCTGGCCGAACGCGACCAGTATCAGGACAGGGAACTGCAACTGGTGATTGATGAAGGGCATATCACTACCACCAACCCGCTGCTGTCGCCCTATATGACCAAGGTGGTGAAAATGTGGCGTAAACTGGGCGCCTGGCTGTGGCTGGCGACGCAAAATCTCGCCGACTACCCGGATACGGCTGAGAAAATGCTGAATATGGCGGAATGGTGGCTGTGCCTGACCATGCCGCCGGATGAAGTGGAGCAAATCGCCCGATTCAAAAAACTCAATGAAGAACAAAAAGCGGTGTTGCCCTCTGCCAGTAAACTCCCGCGTTGTTATACTGAAGGTGTCGTGCTGGCGAAAAAAATCGAAGCCTTGTTTCGGGTGGTGCCGCCGAGCCTCTATTTGACACTGGGCATGACGGAAAAAGAAGAAAAGGCAGAGCGTAGGGCATTAATGCGGGCACATCAATGTAGTGAATTGGATGCGGCGATGTCGGTGGCCAGAAAAATGGATGTGGAGCGGGGATTGAAGGTTGATTTTGTGGATCACTAAATATTATATTTAATTCATTGATTAGTAATCTTATTAATGGCAATTAGATGAGCTATCCCAGTGCTATGGCTGGGATAGCTTTCAGATTAGTCTTCGTACTTGAAGTCTACATTAAGCTTCATTTTTTCTACATCAACCGTCACTATACAGCCTGACCAATGAGGTGGTTGCTCCGAATTGATATTTTCGATAAAGAATTGTCTTAGTGAAACTAACAATTCTCTAACTCTTTCATTTGTTAACCCATCGTTCCCTTGAGGAGAAAACCAATTCATCTCATCAGCCGAGTTGATATAATCATATTTAAACTGACAGCAATCTCCTTCAGGAGATAATTCTGTATCCATGATGATTTTTTTTGCATCATCAGGGGCTGCGTTGTATAGCAACTGACCAATTTCGGCATATATTTTATCATCCAAACTCATTATTTACCCTCAGCTGTATTTTTAATGTTTAATTCAATTGGTCTATCTTTGCCTATAGTATAACTTACATCAAAACTACTAGGACGAGCACTATTATCACTATATCTAGGCTGTATTTTTACATCAACTGTCTTACCGGTTTTTAACGCATCAGCCCAAGTTCTCTCCATATTTCGCCATGAGCCGTACCTATTTAAGCTGGATTCCATAGGCACCATATTAAGTTTTTCACCGGGGCCATTGAAAATAGTACCGATCAAATGACCGCCATCATCTCCTGCATTACCTTGGTGACCGACCCTACGTTGCTGATAGTAATTGCGATCATTACTCGACAGAGTTAATGAGGCTTCAACGCTAATCGGCCTACTTAATGAATCAGTGAGGTATATTTTATTTCCATCCACATGATAAAGCGCATTTGGTTCGGGATTATTCATTTGCTTCTCCCAGGCTCTTTTTTTACCTGAGTCTACAACAATCACCTTGGGTGCTGTAGGCGAAGAACCCAGTTGATTCGCCTGTTGATTGTGGTTCCGTGTCCTGATGCTTTTTCCGGTCATCGAAAGTTTGGTGTCTTCGCCACTCAGAAATTTAGCGCCGTTAAGTACATACTCCAGTGCTTGACCAGTTCCATTTGTATAATTATCAATGACGGCACTATCTTTAGCCGATTCTTCATGTGTGAATGCAATAACACTATTATCGAAATAAAGTCTTCCAGAAAGGTCTTCGACGGATTGTAGTGCCTGATTGGCATACTCGCTAAGTGTAACAGCGCACATAGTTGGATTGGCTTGACACTCGGCTTTGAGGGATTCTCGCTTTCCTGCTAGTTTACTGCTCGTTCTTTCAAAGATAGGTGCCGTGTCTTCCCCTTTTTTCTTCGCGGCCTTGATTGCGTTATCTAACTCAATCAACTCATGTGCAAAGAAGTTATACTCAAGAACTATTTCACTAGCATTTGCACCACTGTTAACACCCTCTGCACTATTTGTAGCAAATGCACCGGCAATGCCCCCAATGATTTTACCGCCTGCTAGAATTTGTGCTGGATCATTAAATGTCTTAGCCAGTGTCACAGCTCCAAGTTCAGCTGCGAGTGCGCCAGCTGCTGCGCCTCTTGCATCTCCGCCACCAATGTGTGCAGCAATAGCTGATACTGCTGCATGACTAACCGCTTTTCCAGGAATGTCCAGTGCTTTGCCATAGTCCCCTATAACATTCGCCCCTTCAGCATTAATTTGATTACCCACATTGGAAAGTAACGCTGTAGCAAAATTATCTTTGAAACTACCACCATTAATTGCAGTATTTAGACTGGAACTGATAATTGACTGCCCTGCAACACGTTGGGCAACTTTGCTCCATTCTTGATTACTTAATAAAGGTGCTTTAGTTGCACCGTTAGCCGCTTTTTCCACGCCCATAAACTTGTCAAATCCGGCTAAAGCACCACCAATTGCCATTGAAGTGACGGTTGATTTTACCGTTTGACTGCTACCCATCTCTTTGAGAGTTTTGGATACATTGCCTTGGTTATTAATAAGGCTAACCGCCGCAGTAGACGCCAAAGATGCGATACCAGCAGAAACTGCGCCATATGTAGCAGTGCTTACTGTTGCTGCTGTTGCAGCACTAGCTCCAGCTGCCGCTGCTGCGCCACTGGCTGTACCTGCGGCAGCATTGGCGGCGGCGATAGTTGCCCCCGCACCTGCTGTGACGACAGCAACAGCAATAGCGATAACAGCAGAAACAGCAGGATTTAAATGCTGGCTCTCATAATTCCAACTCTTATAAGCATCCTGAACTTCATTCCAATGTACATCCCGGCGCTGATTTAACCCTTTTAACCAAGCTGTTTCAGGTGTATCACCAAGTGCTGCCAATGCAGCTTGCAAGGTTTGTCCTTTCTGTGTTTTGATATCAGCACTGATTCCATTTTCGGCATCAATTGTTAATTTTCCACCAATATGAACAGAAGGTAATATCCACGTTTCTTTTGAATAACCTTTATCTTGGTTTTTAATAAAAAAACCTTCAGAGTAATTAATGAATTGATTAAACTCTGTATCTTTAACTGCTTTAAAATTTATTTTACCGTGAGTACTAGGGGCTGTGGACGTTTTGTGACGGGAATTTGAACGGCATGATGATCTGGTATCATTGTTTTCGCCAAAAAACGGTTACCGTGAGAACATCATGCCA